>CASEKR010000001.1 GCA_949288585.1 uncultured Bacteroides sp.
TGGGCGTGGAGAAAGCCCTGGGCATCACGAAGGAAGACATCGGCAAGACCATCTCCGTGGCCGACTACAATGCCGCCTGCCGCAAGGACGTGATGAAGTTCACCAAGGAATGGGAAGACCTGACCCACAAGATGGGCTACTGGGTGGACATGAATGACCCCTATATCACCTACGACAACCGCTACATCGAGACCCTCTGGTGGCTGCTCAAGCAACTCTACCAGAAGGGGTTGCTCTATAAAGGCTACACCATCCAGCCCTATTCGCCCGCCGCAGGCACGGGACTCAGCTCGCACGAGTTGAACCAGCCCGGCTGCTACCGCGATGTGAAGGACCTGACCGTGGTGGCGCAGTTCAAAATAAAAGACCCCAAGCCCGAGATGGCGGAGTGGGGCACACCCTACTTCATTGCGTGGACGACGACCCCGTGGACGCTCCCCTCGAACACCGCCCTCTGCGTAGGTCCCAAGATTGACTACGTGGCCGTGCAGACCTACAACGGTTATACAGGCGAGAAGATGACTGTCGTCCTGGCTAAGGCATTGCTCTACACGCACTTCAACAAAAAGGCGGAAGGCTTTGCCCTTGAGGACTATAAGCCGGGCGACAAGCTCATCCCCTTCAAGGTGGTGGGCGAGTACAAGGGACCCGACCTGGAGGGCATGCACTACGAGCAGCTCATCCCTTGGGTGAAGCCCGTGGAGGTGGACGAGACAATGTCCTGGAAAGACGCCGCTTCCAAGGCATTTAGGGTCATCCTCGGAGACTACGTGACGACGGAGGACGGTACGGGCATCGTACACATCGCCCCGACCTTTGGTGCGGACGACGCTTTCGTGGCACGCCAGGCAGGCATCCCCTCGCTCTTCATGATCAACAAGAAAGGCGAGACGCGCCCCATGGTGGACCTCACCGGCAAGTTCTACATGCTGGACGAACTGGATCCCCGCTTTGTGGAGACCTGCGTCAACGTGGATTTATATAAGGAATACCAAGGCCGCTGGGTGAAGAACGCCTACGACCCGCAGTTCACCATCGACGGCAAGTATGACGAAAAAGCCGCCCAAGCCGCCGAATCCCTCGACCTCTACCTCTGCATGATGCTGAAGGCCAATAACCAAGCCTTCAAGATGGAGAAGCACGTGCATAACTATCCCCATTGCTGGCGCACGGACAAGCCCGTCCTCTATTATCCCCTGGACAGCTGGTTCATCCGCAGCACCGCCTGCAAGGAGCGCATGATGGAACTGAACAAGACCATCAACTGGAAGCCCGAATCCACGGGCACGGGACGCTTCGGCAAGTGGCTGGAGAACCTGAACGACTGGAACCTGAGCCGCTCCCGCTACTGGGGCACCCCGTTGCCCATCTGGCGCACGGAAGACGGCGACGAGGAGAAGTGCATCGGCTCGGTGGAAGAATTGTATGAAGAAATAGAGAAATCCGTGGCCGCCGGTCTGATGGCGGAGAATCCCTATCAGAAACGGGGCTTCACCCCCGGCGTCTATACGAAGGAGAACTACGCGAAGATTGACCTGCACCGCCCCTATGTGGACGACATCATCCTTGTCTCCAAAGCCGGCAAGCCGATGAAACGCGAGGCAGACCTGATAGACGTGTGGTTCGACTCCGGCTCCATGCCCTACGCCCAGATCCATTATCCGTTCGAGAACAAGGAGGCACTGGACAGCCGCCAAGTCTATCCCGCCGACTTCATTGCCGAAGGCGTCGACCAGACGCGCGGCTGGTTCTTCACGCTCCATGCCATCGCCACGATGGTGTTCGACTCCGTGGCCTACAAGGCCGTCATTTCCAACGGCTTGGTATTGGACAAGAACGGTAACAAGATGTCCAAGCGCCTGGGCAATGCTGTAGATCCCTTCTCCACCATCGAGAAGTACGGTTCCGACCCCCTGCGCTGGTACATGATTACCAACTCCTCGCCGTGGGACAACCTGAAGTTCGATGTGGACGGGGTAGAGGAGGTGCGCCGCAAATTCTTCGGCACCTTATATAATACGTACTCCTTCTTCGCCCTCTATGCCAACGTGGACGGCTTCGAATACAAGGAGGCCGACGTGCTCATGGCGGAGCGTCCGGAGATTGACCGCTGGATTCTCTCCCTGCTCAACTCCTTGGTGAAGAACGTGGACGCCTGCTACAACGACTACGAACCCACCCGTGCAGGCCGACTCATCTCGGACTTCGTGAACGACAACCTTTCCAACTGGTATGTCCGCTTGAACCGCAAGCGTTTCTGGGGCGGGGGCATGACGACGGACAAATTGTCTGCTTATCAGACCCTCTACACCTGTCTGGAGACCGTCGCCAAGCTGATGGCGCCCATCGCCCCCTTCTATGCCGACATGCTCTACATGGATTTGGTGAAGGTGACGGGCCGCGACAACGTCGTTTCCGTACACTTGGCCAAATTCCCCACTTATGACGAGAGCCTGATCAACATCGACCTCGAAGAGCGGATGCAAGTGGCCCAGGACATCACATCCATGGTGCTCGCCCTGCGAAGGAAAGTCAACATCAAGGTTCGCCAGCCTCTGCAGTGCATCATGATTCCCGTGGTGGACGAGGCACAGCGCGCCCACATCGAGGCCGTCAAAGCCCTCATCATGAGCGAGGTGAACGTCAAGGAAATCAAGTTCGTGGACGGCGCGGCCGGTGTGCTGGTCAAGAAGGTGAAGTGCGACTTCAAGAAGCTGGGACCCAAGTTCGGCAAGCAGATGAAGGCCGTGGCCGCCGAGGTGGGCAATCTCTCGCAGGAGGCCATTGCCGAGCTGGAGAAGAACGGCACCTATACGCTCCACCTGCCCGACGGCTCCGAGGCAGTCATCGAGACCTCCGACGTGGACATCTTCAGCGAGGACATCCCCGGCTGGCTGGTGGCCAACGAAGGCCGTCTGACCGTGGCTCTCGAAGTGACCATCACCGAGGAACTGCGCCGCGAAGGCATTGCCCGCGAGTTGGTGAACCGCATCCAAAACCTGCGCAAGTCCAGCGGATTCGAGATTACGGACAAAATAAGTATCACAATCTCTAAAAATCCGCAAACAGATGATGCAGTAACCGAATATAAAGACTATATTTGCAACCAAGTTTTAGGAACAACGCTGACACTGGCCGATGAGGTAGGAAATGGCACCGAACTGAGTTTTGATGATTTCTCCCTCCAGGTAAGTGTAGTCAAAGAATAAGTTTTTTAATACCACCATTAAACACATTATAGTTATGGCAGAAAAAACAAGATACTCGGATGCCGAGTTAGAAGAATTCCGTGCTATTATCCTGGATAAGCTGGCATTGGCCCAACGCGATTATGACATGCTGAAGGCAAGCCTGACCGGTGCGGACGGAAATGATACGGACGACACGTCGCCTACTTACAAAGTGCTGGAGGAAGGTGCCAACACGCTCTCCAAAGAAGAAACCACTCGCTTGGCCCAACGCCAGTTGAAGTTCATCCAAGGATTGCAGGCTGCTTTGGTACGCATTGAAAACAAAACGTATGGCATTTGCCGCGAGACGGGCAAGCTGATTCCGGCTGAACGCCTTCGTGCCGTGCCCCACGCTACATTAAGCATCGAGGCCAAGAACAACGGCAAGAAATGATTATCTTATAAAAAAAGGAGAATACGGGCTACAAGCTGCTTGCTCTACGGAAGGAAGCGGATGCTTGTAGCTCGTAATCTGTAATGGAGTAACGAGGAACAATGAACAGATTTATTACAAAAGGCCGAATAGCCTGGCTTATTATTATAGCAGTATTGATTATCGACCAAGTCATCAAGGTATGGATCAAGACTCACATGTATTGGCACGAAAGCATACGGGTGACGGATTGGTTCTATATCTTTTTCACCGAGAATGTAGGCATGGCTTTTGGCATGGAGATATTCGGGAAACTGTTCCTCACCATCTTCCGGTTGGTGGCGGTTACGGTCATCGGCTGGTTCTTGTACAAATGTGTGAAGCACCAGCTTAAGACGGGCTTCATCGTATGTATTTCCCTGATTCTGACCGGCGCGCTAGGAAATATCGTCGACAGCGTGTTCTATGGTGTCCTGTTCAATGAAAGTACGCATACGCAAATCGCTTCTTTCCTTCCGGCAGGAGGCGGATACGCCCCCTTGTTCTATGGCAAGGTGGTGGACATGTTTTATTTTCCCATCATTGACACCTATTGGCCTCAATGGATGCCTTTTGTGGGAGGAGAGCATTTCATCTTCTTCAGTCCAATTTTCAACTTTGCCGACGCAGCTATCAGTTGCGGTGTTATCGCACTGTTCCTGTTTTACAGCAAATCATTTAACGAGGCCTATCACTTAGTGGTAAAGAAGAAGTGATGAACACAAGGAAACATATCCACTGGGGAAGCCTGATTCTCATCGGAGTTTTTTGCTTTGCTTCATGCAAAATGAAGCGTCCTGACACGGTTTTGTCTGATGCCAAGATGGAGGCAGTACTGTATGATTACCACATCGCCAAGACGATGGGGGAACAACTGCCTTATAATGAGAATTATAAACGCACGCTTTACATTGAGTCTGTCTTCAAGAAACATGGCATTACGGAGGCGGAATTTGACACGTCCATGGTTTGGCTGGCGCACAACCCCGAGGTGTTGAGGGATATTTACGAGCGTATCAATGAACGGCTGAAAGCCAAGAAAGAAGTGATAGACGACTTGATTGCCATACAGGATAACAAACCCAAAGAATCCAAAGCGGGGGATAGCATTGATGTATGGGCATGGCAGAGAGTCTACCAGTTGATAGGCATGCCGTTTGACAATAAGATGGCGTTCACCCTTCCTTCCGATGCCAATTTCCAGAACAGGGATACACTGCGGTGGAGCATGCGCTTCCATTTCCGAGGCGGAAACCCGTTGCCGGACTCCCTCTATTGTCCGGTCATGGGCATGCAGGTCTTTTATGAGAAGGATAGCGTTGTCAACAGCATACACAAAGTGTTGCGCCCGGGCGGGGATACTATCAGCCTATGGGCCGACACGTTAGGCAAGATAGAGAAGGTGTATGGTTTCGTCTATTATCCCCGCCAGTTGTCGAGCCAGTCGATGTTGTTGATTGACAAGGTTTCACTGATGCGCTATCATGCCAAAGACAGCTTGCCGCAGACTGAGGCTCCTGTGGAGAAAGCAAAGCCGACGCCTGTCATATTAGAAAAGCCCCAAACGAAATCTCCTGCAAGAAGCCCTAAAAGCAACCAAGTAAAACCTTTGCGTCCGGCAGAGCCACACCAACTGAAACAGCAAGTTATCCGTCCATGAAATGACTGCCAGACATCGTTATGCAGCCCATTACCTGTACACTCCTTCGTCGGGATACTTGAAACGATACGGGGTGGAGATGGAAGGGGAACGCTTGGTTCGTATCTTCCCGGTAGACGGGGAGATGGAACGCACGGAATGGCTTCCGGGCGTCATCAGACTGGAATGGTCGGCTGAGGGACGCCGTTGGGAGGTGTGGCACGATTATCCTTTTAACTTCACAGAGATGAAGCCTGCCGCCGGAACTCGGCGCAGACGATTGCCGTAGCTATGGCGACGTTCAGCGATTCGGATGTGGGGCGTCCGGTCGGATAGTTGGGGATGTGGAGTTTGTGCGTAACCAGTTTTT
The DNA here is from genome assembly GCA_949288585.1 of uncultured Bacteroides sp. GTDB lineage: Bacteria > Bacteroidota > Bacteroidia > Bacteroidales > Bacteroidaceae > Bacteroides. The sequence goes on from CASEKR010000001.1 coordinate 5,652, forward strand.
CTGTTTCTTCTTTAATTCCTTTCCCTTCGTTTCCCATGATAATCAATCCTGTGTCCGACAACCGTTGGGCGTAGATGTCTTGCCCGTCCAGGAAGGTGCCATAGACTGGGGCATGGGGAGATACGGCCTTTATCAGCTCGGGCAGGGGAAGATAATGGACGGAGACGCGGGCAATGGCTCCCATGGTGGCTTGGATGACCTTCGGGTTGTAGACATCGACGGTATCGGGCGAGCAGAAGATGTGTTCTATCCCGTACCAGTCGGCCAGGCGGATGATGGTTCCAAGGTTGCCGGGGTCCTGCACGCCGTCCAGGGCCACGCAGAGCGAACGGACGGGGAGGGTAGCGTCTCCGTTCTCCGCAGGCTGGCGGAAGACAGCCAATACCTCTTGGGGTGAACATTGCAGGCTGGCTCGGGCCAGTTCATCGTCCGAGACTTCGATGATTTCTTCCGCTTGCGGACGGGGGCGGGCGGACAACCAGGCGGGGGTGGCCAGCAGGAGGGTACAGGCGAAGTGCCCGAGCAAATCGCCCACCAGCTTGGGACCTTCGGCCAGGAAGACGCCCTCGGCCTTGCGGTATTTCTTTTGTTCGAGGGAATGGATATATTTAATCCGGTTCTTGCTCAATGCCATTGTCGTATCGGGTTATATCGACGGCAAAAGTACATGAATCTTTTCAATATTCCAAGGCTGCGAACTTCGGAATACCATTGCCGGCTGGCGGACAGGGGAATACGAAGGAATGCGAGGGCGTGCCAGGATGTTTGTGTCCCGATTCTTTACTATCTCTCATTTCCCTTAACTTATTCCGCAGAAAGACTTAAGTATTTCCGTCAAAACACTTAAGTCTTTCCGGAGTTTTACTTAAGTATTCCGGGGGAAATACTTAAGTGCTTTTGCGGAAATATAATAGACTTATATTCAGTATGTTATATTGTAGTGATTTAGAAAATCAGACATTCCCTCCATTTTGGGTGTTTTTTCGTGTCCGGATTTTTCATAACCGGTGTTTTCTCCCCGTTCCCGCTTTGTTTTCCGACCTGTTTTCTTAACTATTTTATATCAGGCTTTCGCTATTTTATATCGCCCCCGGATTTTCAAGACCGGAAAATAAGGCCTATATTTGTAGCATCTAACGCTGAAAACATGAAATTGGCTATCAAATACAAGCTCCGTTTCGGATGGTTCATTCTGGTCGTGCTGATGCTGGCAGGATGTTCCCTGACAAAATACGTGCCCGAGAACAAGTATCTGCTGGATGACGTGCGGATTCAGACGGACAACAAAAAGGTGAAACCATCGGACTTGACCTTATATCTTCGCCAGCACCCCAACTCCAAATGGTTCAGCCTCATAAAAACGCAGCTTTACGTCTATAACTGGTCCGGGCGCGACTCTACACGCTGGATTAATCGGGTCTTGCGCCGGATGGGCGATGCCCCCGTGATTTACAGCCCGGAGGAGACGATGCGCAGCGCAGAGGAAATAACCAAAGCTGTGCAGAACATGGGCTACATGGGGGCGACTGTGAGGACGGAACGCGAAGTAAGCGGCAAGAAGATGCGCCTGACGTACAAGGTAAAGACCGGGAAACCTTACCTGGTACGGTCGTTGAGCTACGACATTGCCGACAATAAAATCCGGACGTATATGTACCAGGACTCGGCTGCTACCCTGCTGCGTCGGGGGATGTACATGGACGTTAACGTGCTGGACGCCGAACGCCAGCGCATCACTTCGGACCTGCAACGTTACGGTTACTACAAGTTCAACAAGGATTACATTTCTTACACCGCCGACACGGTGCGCAATACCTACCTGGTAGACTTGGTTCTCCACCTGGCGCCCTACCACCAGCGGGGAGGCGGAGAGGCCGCTCCCCACACGCAATATACCATCAACAAAGTCTCGTTCGTTACCGACTACAACATGTTGGAGTCGTCGACAGAGAACACCGTGTCGGTGACAGACTCCGTGCACTACCGGGGATACCCCATCTATTACAAAGACCGCCTTTACCTGCGCCCCCGCGTGCTGGCGGATAACTTGCATTTTGCGCCGGGGGAACTATACAACGCCCAGCACGTGCAACGCACTTACCTGAACTTCGGGCGGCTGCAGGCCTTGAAATACACGAACATACGTTTCCTCGAGACCCAGATCGACAGCACGCGCCTGAACGCCTACGTACTGTTGACGAAGAACAAGCCTCAGTCCATCTCCTTCGAAGTCGAAGGCACCAATTCTGCCGGCGACCTGGGGGCAGGAGCCTCCGTTACCTACAACCACCACAACCTCTTTCGAGGATCTGAGGGATTCATGCTGAAACTGCGCGGGGCTTACGAAGCCGTTTCCGGCCTGCAAGGCACTGGCTATAACCAAAACTATATAGAGTGGGGGGCCGAAACCTCCATCAACTTCCCCCGCTTCCTTTTTCCTTTCCTGTCGCGGGACTTCACCCGGCGCATCTCCGCTACGACCGAGTTCGGCCTGCAATATAACTACCAGATGCGGCCGGAATTTACCCGAATCGTGGCCTCTGCCGGATGGAGCTACCGGTGGGGCATACAGCAACAGCGCGCACAACACCGCCTGGACCTCATCGACGTCAACTACCTTTACATGCCTTGGATGGATCCGGGCTTCCGCAACCTGTATCTGGAGCAGGAGCAAAACTACATTCTGAAGTATAACTACGAAGACCGCTTCATCGTACGTACCGGTTACAGCTACACTTATAACAGCGCCGGGTTCAATCCCATGAGCGCTTTGCGCAATTCATACACCATCCGGTTTAACTTCGAATCTGCCGGTAACATCCTCTATGCCCTGGCCAAAGCCACCCGGATGCAGAAAAATGATGCCGGTGAATATACCCTGCTGGACATCCCCTTCGCACAGTATGTCAAGGCGGACGTGGACTTTGCGAAGAACATCGTCATCGACAGCCGCAACTCGCTGGCATTCCACGTCGGCGCAGGCATTGCCATACCCTATGGTAATGCTACGGTCGTCCCTTTCGAGAAACGGTATTTCTCGGGCGGGGCCAATAGCGTGCGTGGCTGGTCCGTGAGGGACTTGGGACCCGGCTCTTTTCCAGGCGACAATAACTTCCTTAACCAATCGGGCGACCTCAAGCTGGATGCCAGCATCGAATACCGCACCCGCCTGTTCTGGAAATTCCGGGGAGCCGCCTTTATCGACGCAGGCAACATCTGGACCCTGCGCGACTATGAGGAACAGCCTGGCGGGAAATTTAAATGGAACAAGTTTTACAAACAGATTGCCGTCGCTTATGGGCTGGGCATCCGCCTGGATCTGGATTTCTTCGTGCTACGTTTCGACGGAGGAATGAAAGCCATCAATCCAGTTTATGAAAGCGGCCCGTTGCGTTACCCCATCGTTCACCCCAATTTCAAGCGCGACTTCGCTTTCCACTTCGCCGTGGGCTATCCGTTCTGAGGCGCATGGCACAAAGAAAACAGGCAGATATCCACCAACGGACACCTGCCTGCCACTCATATTAAGAAGAAAAGTAAAAAATTACTTCAGCGCATAGTAATAACTGTCTGTCATCACAGCCTGACGGGCGGTCGACACGCCTTGCGCATCGATAGCGACAGTAAGGTCACTGCCATCGGGAAGCGGCATGGTAGCTGTCCCGTCTTGGTTCATCTTCAGCAATTCGGCGCTTGTCCCGTCAGCCACCACATTCCACGAACCTTGCTCGGCATTGTAGATGAGCTGCATTTCAGAGTCTTCGCCTTCCTTCGTAATGGAATAACCGTTCTCCAGCGTTTCCACCAGGTAATTCCCGTTCTCACCTTTAATGGTCTTCACATCGCCGATGCTGGCCATCGGATTGCTGCCACTCCAAAATTCAATGGAGTTGATGACCAATGCGTCAGCCAGATAACATACGCCGTAGACCGGGATAATGTTGAAAGCCAGGAAAACCAATTCGTTCACGAACTTATTGCTGATGTTCTGGTTCCAATTGCTCAACTTGCGGTGCAAACCGAATGAACCTACACACGAACTGAACAAAAATGCCCCGCAAATCATAACGGTGGCAGCCATCTTCAGATTAAATTTTCTCATAATCATTTCCTTTCTTAATTTAGTTAATAGATAAACAGGAGATAATCTTTGGTGCAAATATAGTTCTTTTTGAAAGTAAACTATCATTTATCCGGAAGTTTTTTCACTTTGTCTCCTGTTTTTCTCGGTTCGGGAAGTGTTTTTGAACAAAATTCCGTATAACTGGATAAATGGCTTCGGGCGAGTCTATCCCGTCACAGGCGGTCTCCAACGGGCATCGCCCGTCCTTCCGCCGATTGATGATGTGAGGAACCTCCTGACCGAACTCCACGGCAATGCCCTTGCGACGCAATAGGGCCAAAGCTGGCGAACTGATGACATCGGCATACAGATAGGCGGCCTGCCCCAGCGCAATCAGCGCAGCAGCTCCCTTGCCAATGACCTTGTCTGCCACCATGGCGCCACACAAGAACTCGCTATCCTTCTCATAAAGTTCATACAGGTCAATGACACCCCGCCTGGTATACGTGCGTGTTTCGTCGCCCTTCCGCACTACGCATGAAAAAACTCCTGTGTGCAGCAATGTTATGATGTCTGTCCCTATTATCATGAAATCAGAGCTTTTCCTGCTTCAGACTTTCTACATAATTATTGATGTGTTGCATCTGGCGTGGGATGTCAATAGATTGCGGGCAATGCGGATTACACTGTCCGCACCCGATGCAGTGGTCTGCTTGCCGCAGGCGTGGAACGCTCCGGTCATAGCCCACGAGAAAAGCACGGCGCGCGCGGCGATAATTCTCGTCATGGCTACTTCGCGAGATATTCCCCTCGTTGACACATTTATTATAATGTAGCAATACAGCCGGAATATCAATGCCATATGGACAAGGCATACAATACTTGCAATCATTGCACGGAATGGTAGGATATTGTGATATCAAGTCGGCCGTATCGAAAAGGAATTGGCGTTCATCATCCGTCAACGGCACCAACGGCGAGTATGTCTTCACATTGTCTTGTAAGTGTTCCATGTACGTCATTCCACTTAGTACCGTCAAGACCCATTTGGGAGATCCAGCAAAACGGAAAGCCCAAGAAGCTACACTGCTTTCTGGCATACGTTGCTTTAACCTTGCCACGATATGGTCTGGCAGATTAGACAGTCGTCCACCCAGTAGCGGTTCCATGATAATGGCCGGAATCTCGCGCTTCTCCAGCTCGGCATACAGATAATCGGCATTCACGTTGTTATCGCTTGCATGCTTCCAATCCAGATAGTTCAACTGAATCTGCACGAAGTCCCAGTGCACCTGTTCATGCATGGCCAGCACTTCGTCAAATACTTCTTTCGTGCCATGAAACGAGAAACCCAACTTGCGAATGCGTCCCGCTTCGCGCTCTTTCATTAGAAAATCCAACATTCCATTGTCGATATACCTGGCGCGGAACGTACGTATACCTCCGTTACCTATGGAGTGCAACAGATAATAGTCTATATAATCTACTTGCAGGTCTTTGAACGACTGTTCATACATCTTGATAGAGTTCTCACGCGTCCAATTTGAGAAGTTAGACAACTTGGTGGCAATCTTGAACCGTTCTCTGGGATAACGCTTCAAAGCAATACCAGTAGCCTTCTCACTCCACCCTTGCACATAGACAGGCGACGTGTCATAATAATTCACCCCATACTCCATGGCATAGTCCACCAAACGGTTCACCTCTTCCTGATCTATCAAGTCTCCTTTTCCATCCGGCGAGGGAACAGTCGGCCAGCGCATGCAACCGTATCCTAAGATAGAAACCGCTTCATCTTCCTTGCCGGAAAAATTGCGGCAAGTCATTTGGGCAGGAACAGAATCGTCCACATTTGTTCCCTCAGCATTCTTCCCTCCGGGTGCACATCCCTGTAGAAAGCCGAAGGAAGAAGTGGCCGTAGTAATTCCGATAATCTTCAGAAATTTACGGCGATCCATGTTGTTGTGATAAGTGCTCATTGCGATGATTTATTTAGGTGCCTTTTGGTATAAGTAGAAAGCAATGAAAGAATATAGTATGTTGGGAATCCATACCGCAATGACAGGCGGCATGTTCCCATTCACGGCAAAGGTAGATGCTATGGTTTGGAACAGTATATACGAAAAGCTCAGAGCTAACCCGATTCCTAAGTGCAAGCCCATGCCTCCTTTCGTTTTCCGTGATGAAAGCGACACGCCAATCAACGTCAGTATGAACGATGCGAAAGACATGGCGATGCGCTTATGGTATTCAATCTCAAACTCCTTGATATTGGCAAATCCGCGTTGTTTTTGTCTGTCGATATATTCACTCAATTGCGGGCTTGTCAGCATTTCCTGCTGGTTCTTCATGATAAGGAAGTCTGCTGGTTCCATAAATAGTATAGTATCTATACGAGTCCCCTTGCTGATATGTTCTTTCATACCTTCCATCTCACGGATCATATAGTCTTTTACAATCCACTTATGCACGGCCGAAGTATCGTAAGTAATGCTTCTGGCTGTCAGGTGCGATACAAGTTGTTTTCCATTGAACTTATCCAATGAAAAACGGTATCCCGTATTACTATAATTCTCGAACCGATCGATGTAGGCAATAACACCGCTATCCACCTCCAATTGAATGTTGCGCGCCGTGTTCATTTTCCTTTGCTTGTAATACTTATCTTCGAAGTTAATACGGGTCACGCTTCCTTTAGGAATGATATATGCTCCCAGAAAAAATGTCACCACAGCTATAATGGCAGCAGATAGCATATAAGGACGCAACATACGTTTAAAACTCATCCCCGTAGAGAACATCGCTATGATTTCCGAATTTTCCGCCAATTTTGAAGTAAAGAAGATAACCGCAATGAATACGAAAAGAGGACTGAACAGATTGGCAAAATAGGGTATGAAATTCAGGTAATAATCGAAGACGATAGCACTCCATGGGGCATCATGCGACATGAAACGATCTTGCTTCTCATTGAAGTCAAACACGACCGCGATGGAGATAATCAAAGCAATGGCAAAGACATAGGTACCCAAGAATTTCTTCATGATATACCAATCCAGCCGTTTTAGGGGCCGCTCTTCGGACCACTTTCTTTTCAATATGTTAAGATGAGACAACTTCATAATCTTGTAGATACACGTTCCACCATAGCAGCTTTCCACATAGCGAAGTCACCGGCAATAATGTGTTTCCGTGCCTCGCCTGCCAACCATAGGTAGAAGGCCAAGTTGTGCACGGAAGCAATCTGCATGGCCAGCATTTCTTGGGCATGAAACAGATGCCTTAAATAAGCTTTTGTATATAAGGTATCGACATAAGAAGCGCCGTCAGCCTCGATAGGCGAAAAGTCTGCCTCCCATTTTTTATTACGCATATTCAATATACCATCTTTAGTAAACAGCATACCATTGCGTCCGTTTCGGGTAGGCATCACGCAATCGAACATGTCTACTCCTCGTTCAATGCCTTCCAAAATGTTGGCCGGTGTGCCTACTCCCATCAGATACCGGGGCTTGTCTTTAGGAAGAATGCCGTTTACCAGTTCTATCATCTCATACATTTTGTCCACAGGTTCACCTACCGCCAATCCTCCAATAGCATTTCCGTCTGCATTTTTGGAAGCTACAAACTCGGCCGACTGTGTGCGTAAATCACGGAAAATACATCCTTGCACAATGGGAAACAGGGATTGCTTATAGTCGTATTTAGGTTCCGTTTCATTGAATCTTTGGATACAACGGTCCAACCATCGGTGAGTCAATCCCAATGATTGCTTGGCATATTCATAATTAGAGTCTCCTGGAGGGCATTCGTCGAAAGCCATCATGATGTCTGCACCGATAGTTCTCTCAATGTCCATTACCTTTTCCGGTGTAAAGAAATGCCTGCTCCCGTCAATATGTGAACGAAATTCGGCTCCTTCTTCATGCAACTTACGTATGCTAGCTAAGGAAAAGACTTGAAATCCTCCGCTATCTGTCAACATTGGGCGGTCAAAGCCGTTGAACTTATGTAAACCTCCAGCTTGTTCGATGATGTCAAGCCCCGGGCGCAAATAAAGATGATAGGTATTTCCCAGAATGATTTGCGCCTTGATATCTTGTTTCAATTCAGACAAATGCACTCCTTTCACAGTGCCAACCGTGCCCACTGGCATGAAAATGGGAGTCTCTATCACTCCGTGATCCGTTGTGATGAGACCTGCCCGTGCATTAGTTTTACTATCGATATATTGTAACTCGAACGTCATTCTTCTTCTTTCTTCTCCGTATTTTCTTTTTTCACTGTAAAATCTATCGGATCGGCCACCTTCTCATTGGTCAAGGCTATGGCCAGGACTTCCTTTATATCTTTTACGTAATGAAAAGCCAATCCTTTCAAGTAAATCTCCTGAATTTCTTCAATGTTTTTCCGGTTTTCTTCACACAGGATGATTTCCTTGATGCCGGCACGTTTGGCCGCCAAGATTTTTTCCTTGATACCCCCCACAGGGAGTACCTTACCGCGCAGGGTTATCTCACCCGTCATAGCCAAGTTGGCCTTTACTTTGCGCTGTGTGAGAGCCGATGCCAACGAAGTAGCCATGGTTATACCTGCCGAAGGGCCGTCTTTGGGGATGGCTCCTTCCGGCACGTGAATGTGGATATTCCAATTGTCGAATATCTCTTCGTTAATGCACAGCATGGATGCATGCGCCTTAATGTATTCTAATGCCAACATGGCCGATTCTTTCATTACATCGCCCAAGTTGCCCGTCAACGTCAATCGCCCTCCTTTCCCCCGGCTCAGACTGGTCTCTACAAACAAAATTTCCCCGCCCACAGCCGTCCAGGCAAGCCCTGTCACGACTCCGGCATATTCGTTCCCTTGGTATTTGTCCCGAGTATATTCCGGTGCACCCAAAAGGCCATACAAGTCTTCCGGTTTGATTTCTGTTTTATCTAAGGAACCTTCCGTGGCATACTGGCGGGCCAATTTCCGCAGAATTTTCCCGATTTTCTTCTCCAATTCACGCACGCCGCTTTCCCGAGTATAATTCTCGATGATAGCTTCGAGGGTCGCTTTCGGGAATTTTATGCTATTTTTTTTCATCCCATTAGCTTCCAATTCTTTGGGTACCAGATGGCGTCGTGCGATTTCGATTTTTTCTTCTGTAATATAACCACTGACTTCTATCAACTCCATACGATCCAACAGAGGGCCGGGAATCGTATTCAAGTTATTGGCCGTGGCTATGAACATGACTTTCGACAAGTCATAGTCCACGTCCAAAAAGTTGTCGTGAAAAGTGGTATTCTGTTCGGGATCAAGCACTTCCAATAGGGCAGACGACGGGTCACCTTGTCGGTCTACACCGACCTTATCTATCTCGTCCAAAATAAATACAGGGTTGGACGAACCTGCTTTTATCAGGCTTTTGATGATTCGCCCAGGCATCGCACCGATATAGGTCTTGCGGTGTCCGCGTATTTCTGCTTCATCATGCACGCCTCCCAAAGACATACGGATATATTTCCTTTTCAGTGCTGCGGCGATAGAACGTCCCAAAGATGTTTTTCCGACTCCGGGAGGGCCATACAGGCAAATAATGGGAGATTTCATGTCTCCTTTCAATTTCAATACGGACAAATGTTCCAAGATGCGCTCTTTCACTTTTTCCAAGCCATAATGGTCTTTATTCAAGGTCTTTTCCGCATTTTTCAAATTCAGGTTGTCTGGGGTGTACACTCCCCAAGGCAGACTGAGCATGGTCTGGAGATAGTTCAATTGCACGCTGTAATCGGGCGATTGTGAATGGGTACGTTCCAGCTTGTCTACTTCTTTTAGGAATGTTTTTTTGACCTCATCGCTCCACTTGATTTTTTCCGCCTTAGCGCGCATTTCTTCTATCTCTTGCTCTTGTGAGCCTCCACCCAGTTCGTCTTGGATGGTTTTTATCTGTTGCTGGAGGAAATACTCGCGTTGTTGCTGGTCTATGTCTTCACGGGCTCGCATCTGGATAGATTCTTTGATTTCGGCCAATTGCACTTCCCGGTTCAAGATTTCCAGCAAATGGTAAGTCCTTTCGCGCAAGGCATCAATCTGCAGCAGTTCAATCTTTTCGTCTTTCTTCAAAGGAAGATTGGTACAGATAAATCCCACGAGGAACATCGGATTGCTGATGTTCCGGATGGCAAACGTGGATTCTTGCGGGAACATGTCGGAGGATTTGATATATCTGACGGTCAAATCCTTACAGGCTTCCACCAGTGCTTGGAACTCACGGTCGGCCTTGTCCGGCAGCACTTCTTCCAGCAGGTTGATGCGTCCTTTCAGGTAAGGTTCGGTATGGGTGATTTCCTTCAGTTCCATCCGTTTCGAACCTTGAAGAATGACAGTCGTTGTCTGATCGGGCATTTCGAGCGTGCGGATAATCTTAGCAACCGTGCCAATATGGTGCAAGTCGTCGAATAGGGGAGATTCCGTTTCCGATTTTTTCTGGCATACGACGGCTATATATGAGTTCGTCTTTTCGGCCTCGCGCACCAATTTCAGTGACGAAAGCCTTCCTAAAGATACAGGCATGAATACGCCTGGAAATAATACCATGTTCCGTAGCGGCAATACGGGCAACACATCGTCCACTTCGATATTCATCAATTGTTCTTCATTCCCTTCAAAATCCGCAATTACAGAAAAAGAGCTTCCTCCGCCTCTATCCTCGCTATCGAGCAGGTAATTTCTTTTTTTCATTTCATTCCTTTTAGTTATGTCAATTATGACAGGCTTATAAAGCATCTGCAAAGTTAAACTATTTATTTATAAATTAGAGTTCTTATTTTTTTAAAAAGACAAAAACAATGCCATTTTTGAGGTTTTTCGGCAGGCATTGCGTATTTTTGAGCCCTTTTAGAACCCGAAGGTATGTCGAATAATTATTTTAAGTTCAAACAATTTACTATTTTCCATGACCGTTGCGGCATGAAAGTGGGCACGGACGGCGTGTTGCTGGGGGCATGGACGTGCGTGGATGCTGCCCGGCGGATATTGGACGTTGGAACAGGTAGTGGCTTAATAGCCATACAAATTGCCCAGCGGAATGAGGAGGCGGACATTGTGGCCATCGAAATAGATGGGGAGGCTGCCCGCCAAGCTGCGGAAAACGCCGCACGTTCACCCTGGGGGAACAGGATTCGGATCGTTTGTAATGATTTCAGATATTATGAGGAGGAAAGGGATTTCGATGTCATCGTTTCCAACCCGCCATATTTCGTAGATGCTTTGCGCTCGCCGGATATCCGGCGCCGTTTGGCACGTCATACCGAGGAACTGAATTACGATTTGTTGTTCCGGCATTCAAAAGGCATCTTGGCTTCCCACGGGCACATTTCCATCATTATTCCCGCCGAAGTAGAAAAATTGGTCATGGATACTGCTTGGGAACATGGGTTTTATCCTTCCCGGAAGACGAATGTTTATACCAAACCCCAGAAGTCTTGCCGCAGGGTCTTGATAGAGTTTCGTACCGTGCCTGGCGGTTGCTGCGAGGAGAACTTGTATATAGAGGACGGGGCCGGAAGATATAGCCGCGACTACATTGCCCTGACCCGGAATTTCTACTTGGCCATGGAGTAGAGAATAAAAAGGAGGGAAACATTTGCCTAAGCCAAACAAAGTTCTTACCTTTGCACCCGGTTTTAAAACGGGGTGTAGCGCAGTCCGGTTAGCGCACCTGCTTTGGGAGCAGGGGGTCGAAGGTTCGAATCCTTTCACCCCGACGGAGGTCAAGGAGTTGCAAGAAGAAAGCAACTCCTTTTTTATTGCCAACGGGCCGGCAAAAAAAAACTTCCGCACCGTCTCCGGATGAACCCGGCTGATGCGGAAGTCATGAGATAGGCAAAGGGGGGACGACCCGAAGCCCGGTTTACTTGATTATCTCCAGTACCTTAAAGCATTTGGTGAGTTTCTCCACGGCGAAATCCACTTGTTCTTTGGTGTGGGTAGCCATCAGGGCAACGCGCACCAGCGTGTCTTGCGGCGCACATGCGGGCGGGATGACGGGGTTGATGAAAATGCCTTCGTCGAAAGCCAACTTTGTCACCATGAAGGTCTTGTCTGTGTCGCGCACGTACAGGGGTATGATGGGGGACTGGGTTTCTCCAATCTCAAATCCTGCTTCACGGAAACGCTTTAAGGCGTAGTTTGTCACGTCCCACAAACGCTGGTTGCGCTCGGGCTCCGTGCGGATAATGCGCAGCGCTTCGCGTGCGGCTGCCGTGGCTGCCGGGGTATTGCTGGCCTGGAAAATGTATGAGCGTGCATTGTGACGCAACCAATTGATAACTTTCTTGTCGCCGGCCACGAACCCCCCGATGGAAGCCAGCGACTTGCTGAATGTGCCCATGATGAGATCTACGTCGTCGGTCACACCAAAGTAGTCGCACACACCCCGGCCTTCTTTGCCGAAAACGCCGATACCGTGGGCTTCGTCCACGTAAATGCTGGCGTTATATTTCTTCTTCAGGCGGACGATTTCGGGTAAGTTGGCCAGGTCGCCTTCCATGGAGAATACGCTATCCACGATGATAAGCTTCACGGCATCAGGCTCGCACCGTTGGAGTTCTTTCTCCAAGGCTTCCATGTCGTTGTGCTTGTATTTCAGTTGCGTGGCAAACGAGAGGCGACGTCCGTCCACGATGGAAGCATGGTCGCGGTCATCACAGATGATGTAGTCTCCACGGCCTACCAACTGGGGGATGACCCCTTCGTTGACGGTAAATCCCGTGGAAAAGCAAAGGGCTTCGTCTTTGCCGACAAATTCTGCCAATTCTTTTTCCAACTCCACGTGTATGTCAAGCGTGCCATTCAGCAAGCGGGAACCGGCGCATCCGGTACCGTATTTGTCCGTCGCAGCCTTGGCAGCTTCTATAATCCGCTTGTCGTAGGTCAAGCCCATATAGGCATTCGAACCAAACATCAGCACTTTCCTGCCATCCATCATCACTTCTGTGTCTTGGTGGCTGTCTATTGTCCGGAAGTAAGGATATACGCCTTTAGCCATAAATTGTTGTGGCACATCGTATTTCGCGAATTTATCTTGTAATAACCCCATGAAATATTGTTTTACAATGAATATTTATTTCAAACTATGTGTTCATTCAAATCTTAGAAACAGCGCGCAAAGATAACAAAAATATGTTGTTACGCCCTCCATTTGCCAGGAAAAACTGCGCATCTCGCATAAAATATCTGCTTCCGACGGGACAAAGCCTCCCGTCCCCTCCCTGTTCTGGGCGGGTGCCGGGTGTAATTATCCTGATTTTTTACTATCCTTTTTGATATTCCCACCGAAACACTTAAGTATTTTCAGAATTTTACTTAAGTGTTTCAGAGAAAGTACTTAAATGTTTTCCAAGAAAGACAACTTTTTTATAATCAACAATTTAATTTGCAAACATCTTTGAAAAGCATGTCATTTTCACAATTTGGATCATTTTTTCCATGTTCTGATTCCTCTTAAAATATAACTCCCATTCCTTATTATATAAAATACGTATCTTTGCCGCGCTTGTGGCGGACGGGACCACGGAGCGTTTAGGCACCTCGAAAAGGCTCCAATTCAAAAGATTTATGTTACCTTTGCATGTAAAATCCTCAATAACATCTTCCTGTATGGGCGATAAGAAGCAAATAACATTCATCATGAACCCTAAATCCGGGGTTTTGGACAAACAACAAATCCGGAAATGGGTGGAGAGAACGTTAAACCAGGACGTTTTCGAGCCTACGTTTTTCCAGACCGAATATGCCGGACATGCGTCAGAAATCGCGGCCCACGCTGTCGGTAAAAACACTTCCGCCGTGGTGGCCATCGGAGGCGACGGCACCATCAATGAAATAGCACGCTCCCTCGTTCATACCCAAACCGCCCTGGGAATCATCCCCTGCGGATCGGGAAACGGACTGGCTCGCCATCTGCAAATCCCCTTGGACCCAAGAAAAGCGATTGACATCATCAACGGGCAGGTCATCGAAGATATCGACTACGGACTCATCAACGACACTCCTTTTTTCTGCACCTGCGGCGTGGGCTTCGACGCGCTCGTCAGCCTGCAATTCTCTAGGGCGGGGAAGAGGGGACCCCTTACTTATCTGGAGAAAACATTGTCCGAAAGCCTGAAATACCACCCGGAAACCTACGAACTGGAGATGGACGGCAGCACTTCCCGCTACAAAGCGTTCCTCATAGCCTGCGGCAATGCCTCGCAATACGGCAACAATGCCTACATTACCCCGCAAGCGACCTTGGACGACGGCTTGCTGGACGTGACAATTTTAGAGCCGTTCACCATCTTGGACGTTCCGGCACTAGCCTACCAGTTGTTCCATAAGACCATCAATCAAAACAGCAGAATCAAAACTTTCCGGTGCCAGAAGTTGAAAATCCACCGGAACAAGCCGGGAGTAGTACATTTTGATGGCGACCCCGTCATCATGGGAGCCGACATCGAAGTGAAAATAGTGAAAAAAGAACTGCGGGTCATCGTCCCCAAAAACGCAGGGCGCGACACCCCCAATGTATTCCAACGGGCACAGGATTACATCAATGGACTGAAACAACTGAACAAAATATACCTCCAGAAGATGAGCGAAGAGTGGAAAGAACGGGAAATGCTCTGGTTCTGGAGAAACGACGAAAATCATATCGGCCGGTGAAAAACTTCTTGGGTTATGCCCTCAGATGAAAGGTTTTTGTGTACTTTTGCACGATTATTATTCGTAAACACCATATATATTATAATATGTATAGAACACATACTTGCGGTGAACTCCGCATTTCAAATGTAAACCAGAAGGTTACGCTGGCCGGATGGGTGCAGCGCAGCCGCAAGATGGGAGGCATGACTTTCGTCGACCTCCGCGACCGTTATGGAATCACCCAATTGGTCTTCAACGAAGAAGTGGATGCCGGCCTCTGCGAACAAGCCAACCGCTTGGGGCGCGAATACGTCATACAAGTCACAGGCACGGTGAACGAACGCTTCAGCAAGAACGCCAACATCCCCACGGGAGACATTGAAATCATTGTATCGGAGCTGACAGTGCTCAACACCTCGCAGACTCCTCCTTTCACCATCGAGGACAATACGGACGGTGGAGACGACATCCGCATGAAATATCGCTACTTGGACCTGCGCCGCACGGCCGTGCGCAAAAATCTGGAGTTGCGCCACAAGATGACCATCGAAGTGCGCAAATACCTGGACGAGCAAGGCTTCATCGAAGTGGAGACGCCCATCCTCGTAGGCTCCACGCCCGAAGGAGCGAGAGATTTCGTGGTGCCCTCCCGCATGAATCCCGGCCAATTTTATGCCCTGCCCCAAAGCCCGCAGACGTTGAAGCAACTGCTGATGGTGTCCGGCTTCGACCGCTACTTCCAGATAGCCAAGTGTTTCCGCGACGAAGATTTGCGCGCCGACCGCCAACCCGAATTTACCCAAATCGACTGCGAAATGTCTTTTGTGGAGCAGGACGATGTCATCAACCTCTTCGAAGGCATGGCCAAATACCTCTTCAAGACCATCCGTGGCGTGGAACTGACCGAACCTTTCCAACGGATGCCGTGGGCAGAAGCCATGAAATATTATGGGAGCGATAAGCCCGACTTGCGTTTCGGCATGAAGTTCGTGGAGTTGATGGACATCATGAAGGGGCATGGCTTCTCCATCTTCGACAATGCAGCCTACATTGGCGGCATCTGCGCGGAGGGAGCCGCCAGCTACACGCGCAAGCAAATCGATGCCCTCACCGAATTTGTGAAGAAACCCCAGATTGGCGCCAAAGGTTTGGTTTATGCCCGTGTGGAAGCCAATGGACATGTGAAATCCAGCGTGGACAAATTCTATAGCCAGGAGGTGTTGCAGCAGATGAAGGCCGCTTTCGACGCCAAGCCCGGTGACCTCATCCTGATCCTGAGCGGAGATGATGCCATGAAGACGCGCAAACAACTATGCGAACTCCGCCTTGAGATGGGCAACCAACTGGGACTGAGAGACAAGAACAAGTTTGCCCTTCTGTGGGTCGTAGACTTCCCGATGTTCGAGTGGAGCGAGGAAGAAGGCCGCTTGATGGCCATGCACCATCCCTTCACGCATCCGAAGGACGAAGACATCCCCTTGCTGGACACTAATCCTGAAGCCGTGCGTGCCGATGCTTACGACATGGTGTGCAACGGCATTGAAGTGGGCGGCGGTTCCATCCGTATCCACGATGCCAAACTCCAGGCCAAGATGTTTGAGATTTTGGGCTTCACTCCCGAACGTGCCCAAGAGCAGTTCGGCTTCCTGATGAACGCCTTCAAGTATGGCGCACCCCCTCATGGAGGTTTGGCTTACGGCCTCGACCGCTGGGTGAGCATCTTTGCCGGCTTGGATAGCATCCGCGACTGCATTGCCTTCCCAAAGAACAACAGTGGACGCGATGTTATGCTGGAGGCTCCCTCTGTCTTGGAACCCAAGCAGTTGGAAGAACTGAGACTGGTGGTCAAGGAATAGTGGTAAGTTGACAAGTTGACGAGGCTGCAAGGTTCCTTGTTTCCTCGTCAACTTAATTTCTTGTTAACTGACAAATAAAAAACTGAGAAAGTGAAAGAATCAACCCGGATATTCCGTTTTGCGGCAATCGGCACGCTCAATGCGCTGATTACCGCGCTCGTTGTCTGGGTGATGATGCACCTGGCCGATGTCAATTACCGCCTCTCCAACGTCACGGCATACGTCGTAGCGCAGACGCATAACTTCATTTGGTCCAAATACTGGATATTCCCTACAGACAAGAAGAGCAACACCTGCCGACAGGTGCTGCTCTTTATTATTGCCTTCGGGGTAGCCTATATAGCCCAATTCCTTTTTCTCGTCGGGTTGGTCGAAGGATTGGGATGCAACGAATACCTTGCCCAGTTCCTTGGCCTTTTTGTCTATGGCGGCGTCCAGTTTGTGATGAACAAGCGCCTGACCTTCAATCCCTAAAGCGTCGAGTCAAGTCTTGGTAGGCATCAATGCGCCGGTCGCGCAAGAAGGGCCACCAGCGGCGTACGTTCTCCGAGCGTTCCATATCCACCTTTACCACCAGATTCTGCGGGCGTCCGTTTTCGGCTTGCGCCAGGATTTCGCCTTGCGGGCCTGCCACAAAACTATTTCCCCAAAACAAGATACCGTTGGTTTGTCCGGACGGGTCAGGCTCATGCCCCACGCGGTTGACGCTGACCACAGGCAGGCCGTTAGATACGGCGTGGGCTCGCTGGGCAATAACCCAAGCATTCAGTTGGCGGGCCTTCTCGTCGTCGGTATCGGTGCTTTCCCAACCAATGGCCGTGGGGTATATCAGGATTTCAGCGCCTTTCAATGCCATGAGGCGGGCGGCTTCGGGATACCATTGGTCCCAGCAAACCAGCACGCCCAGCTTGCCGACAGAGGTTTGTATCGGTTCGAAGCCTATGTCGCCGGGGGTGAAATAGAATTTCTCGTAATATGCCGGGTCGTCAGGGATGTGCATTTTGCGGTATTTGCCCGCGATGCTTCCGTCTTTCTCAAACACTACGGCCGTGTTGTGATAGAGACCGGGCGCGCGTTTCTCGAAGAGGGAAGTGACCAGCACGATGCCCAACGAAGCGGCCAGTTCGGCAAAGAATCCTGTGGAAGGGCCGGGGATAGGTTCGGCCAAATCGAAAAGGCGGGTGTCTTCCGTCTGGCAGAAATAGAGCGTGTTGTGCAACTCTTGGAGCACCACCAATTCGGCTCCATGCGCAGCGCAAGCCTCAATGCTGTGGGCCAAGTTCATCAGATTCTCGTGCATATCGGCCGTGTTGGCCTGTTGGATGATTCCTATTTTCAATGTTCTTGCCATATTGCTAGTTGTTAGATGATAGTCTATCTTAGAAATCAAGGGATTAGAAGTCAAGGAATGAAGAAGTTCATCCCATCACTCCCGCCGGATATTGCATCGTCACGCAATGCAACGACCCGTGCTGCTTGATGAGCGGGCGGCAATCGATGCCCACAATCTCCCGCCCGGGGAAAGCCTGGCGGAGCACGCCGTCGGCTTGCGCGTCCTTCTCCGGCTGGGCGTAAGTGGGATAGAGCACCGCATCGTTCAGGATGAGGAAGTTGGCATAAGTGGCGGGCAGACGATCGCCCTCGAAGACGATGGGGTCGGGCAGGGGCAAGGGCAGAAGCCGGTAAGGTTTCCCGTCAGCCGTGCGCAAAGCCTTCAGTTCGGCCTCCATCTGCGCCAATTCTTCGTAATGCTCGTCCGCAGGATTGTCGCATTGGACATAGGCTATGGTCTCCGCATCGCAGAAGCGGGCCAACGTGTCCACGTGGCTGTCCGTGTCGTCGCCTGCCAGGTAGCCATGCTCCAGCCAGAGAACCCGTTGCAAGTGGAAAGTCTGGCGCAAGTATTCTTCAATCTCCACGCGGTTCATCTGTCCGTTGCGGTTGGGCGAGAGCAGGCATTGGCTGGTGGTGAGCAGCGTGCCCAAGCCGTCGCTCTCGATGGATCCTCCCTCCAACACGAAGCCCAATCGGTTGGTATACACGCCTTTCAATACGCCGGCCTGGACGAGATGCCGGGTAATCTGGTTATCCTTGTCCGACGCGAATTTCAATCCCCAACCATTGAAGGTAAAGTCCAACAAATGAGGACCGTCCGAATCCAACATCGTGATGGCGCCATGATCCCGCGCCCACGTGTCGTTGGTAGGGCAGGCCACAAAGCGCACGTTGCCCATTTGCACGCCTGCATCCTTCAGCTTCCGCTCCACTTCGTCGGGATGCGGATGCACCACCACAAGGCGTTCGCGGCACGCCACCTCGCGGGCTATGTCCGTGAAGCAACGCTCCACCTCGTCCAGCATCCCGGCCCAATCCGTATCCTCGTGGGACCAAGTCAATTGCACGCCGCTCTGCCAAGCCCATTCGGCAGGCAACAGAGGGGCGCGGACTTCCACCTGAAAGCCCATGTTCTTGCCAAAACGCACTTGGTAGTCCTTCTCATCGGCGGCTCCTTGGAGCGGCATTCCTACGACGTATCCCATACAAGATTCCTTTCTTCTTGAATAATATTATAATATAATGTATAGCTGCAAAGATACATCCTCTTGGCCACACTACCAAAAAGCCCCTGCCGATTAGCTGCAAAAACCTGTTAAAGCCTCAGGAAAAGCTCCCTACCGGATAGAAAAACTTTCCGATCCTATGTAAAATCTCCATCTTTAAGCTAAAGATATACATCTGCAACCTAAAGACAGGCATCTGCAAGCTAAAGATGGAGTTCGGAAAAGGCATTGCAAGTTTTTCCAGGCGCGGAAAGAAGTTTTTCCGGCAGGTTGCATTTTTATTTCCCAGAGTTTTTTTGTATCTTTGCGCCCAAAAATAAAGCGAATCCGATGAAAATCAAGGAAATCATAGATGCCCTTGAGCGTTTCGCGCCCCTGCCCTTGCAAGACGGCTTCGACAATGCCGGCCTGCAAACGGGACTGACAGGGGCGGAAGCCACAGGGGCTTTGTTGTGTCTGGAGGTCACCGAAGCCGTACTGGACGAAGCTATTGCCCAAGGATTCAACCTGGTAGTGGCTCACCATCCCCTGCTGTTCCATGCGATGAAGTCGTTGACCGGGCGCACGGAGGTGGAACGTTGCGTCATGAAAGCCGTGTGCAACGGCATCGCCATCTATGCCGCCCACACCAACCTGGACAACGCGCCGGGAGGGGTCAACTTCAAGATGGCCGAGAAAATCGGCTTGAAGAACGTGCACTTCCTACAACCGCGCGAAGACGGGAAGGAGGGAGGCACGGGCATCATCGGAGACCTGAAAGAGGTGGAGACGGAAACCGGATTCCTGCATCGGCTGAAAAAGACATTCGAAGCTGCCTGCCTGATGCACAATCGGTTGCGGGGACGTGAAATCCGCACGGTGGCTCTCTGCGGGGGAGCAGGGGCATTCCTCATCCCTCAAGCCGAGAAAGCCGGCGCCGATGTCTTCGTGACAGGCGAAATCAAGTACCACGAGTTTCAAGGGCATGACGACGGCATCCTCTTGGCTAGTCTTGGGCACTTCGAGAGCGAGCAATACACAGTCGAACTGCTGGAGTCCATCCTCCGCGAAGCATATCCCCAACTACCCGCCAAGCGTACACGAGTGAACACTAATCCTATAAAATATTTGTAAACATCAAAAAAATATGGCTACAACAAAAGAAACAAAGAAAAATCCGCAAGACTTGTCGGTGGAAGAAAAACTGAAAGCCCTCTTCCAACTGCAAACCATGCTGTCCAAGATTGACGACATCAAGACCCTGCGAGGCGAACTGCCCCTCGAAGTGCAAGACCTGGAAGACGAAATCGCCGGCCTGAACACCCGCGTGGAAAGACTGAAAGGCGAAATCGCCGAACTGAAAACATCCATCGCAGGAAAGAAAGTGGAGATAGAAGCCGCCAAAACATCCATCGCCAAATATAAAGAACAACAAGACAACGTGCGCAACAACCGCGAATATGATTTCCTGAGCAAGGAAATCGAATTCCAGACCCTTGAGATGGAATTGTGCGAAAAACGCATCCGCGAATTTTCAGACCAGGAAAAAGAAAAGAGCGAAGAAGTGGAAAAATGCACCACCAAACTCGAAGAACGCGCCAAAGACCTGGAAGCCAAGAAAGGTGAACTGGATGAAATCATAGCCGAAACCAAACAGGAAGAAGAACACTTGCGCGACAAGGCCAAAGACCTGGAAACTAAAATTGAACCCCGCCTGCTGCAATCCTTCAAGCGCATCCGCAAGAACTCACGCAACGGGCTGGGCATCGTCTACGTACAACGCGACGCCTGCGGCGGATGCTTCAACAAAATCCCGCCCCAGCGCCAATTGGACATCCGCTCGCGCAAGAAAATCATCGTATGCGAATATTGCGGGCGCATCATGATTGATCCCGAACTGGCCGGCGTGACATCGGAATCCAAAACCGAAGCCACCAAGGAAAAACCGACACGCAGAAGGAAAATTACGACGGAAGCATAATCAAAGCTCTGCATAACAAGGTACTGCGGGTAGGAATTCATACCTCCCGCAGTCATAATCCATGCGGCAACAATAATGGTTCACCCCATTGCTTACTACTAGATAGTCAACCCGTAACACCATGTTGTAACGACAAATCTGGTTAAAAACAGCCTGGGTTATCGCCACATGGGGAGCCTTGTATTCGACAATCATTTGCGGTGTGAGATCGCGCTTGTATAGCACGGTGTCACACCGCTTCTTTGTACCATTTAGCGCCAGTTGCACCTCATTGGCCATCAGCATCCGTGGATAACCCTTATGCTTCAACAAATAGTGGACAAAATGCTGACGCACCCATTCTTCGGGCGTCAAAGCCACATAACGGCGGCGGATGACATCGAAAATGACAAGTTTCCCGTTTTCTTTTCTTATTTTGGCTTCAAATGTAGGGAGATTTAACGATAACATTGCTATATTTGTACGATTTTGGAAGAAAGGTTCTTTTTTCAGGCAACAAAAGTACATAAAATTGCCCAAAGACAAAATAAGGAGATCTGCTCTTCCTGCAAATTAAACAAGAACAATAGTTAAGATTCAAAAAACATGCCCCGACAAGAAGTTACCTTTGAAGCCATACTTAAAGAGTTGAAAGCCAAGAAATACTACCCCATATATTACTTGATGGGGGAAGAATCTTATTATATTGACTTGATTGCCGATTACATTGCCGACCATGTCCTCACAGATACGGAGAAAGAATTTAACCAGACCATTGTCTATGGCGCAGATACAGACATGGCCTCCGTCATCAATGCAGCCAAACGCTACCCGATGATGTCAGAACACCAAGTGGTTATTGTCAAAGAAGCACAAGCGCTTCGAGGCCTGGACGAACTCTCATACTATCTTCAGAAACCCCAAAAATCCACCATCCTGGTCTTTTGCCACAAACACGGGGTATTGGACAGACGCAAGAAATTGGCCGTCGAAATAGAGAAAAACGGCATTCTGTTTGAATCCAAACGGCTGAAAGAAGTCCAACTTCCCGCATTCATAAATTCTTACATGAAGCAACGGGGAGCCGATATAGAATCCAAGGCTGTCTCGATGCTGGCGGATTTCGTCGGAACCGACCTGAGCCGCCTGAGCGGAGAGATGGAAAAACTCATCATTACGCTTCCAAAAAATCAGACACGCATCACCCCCGAACTGATAGAAAGAAACATAGGCATTAGCAAAGACTATAATAACTTTGAACTACGGGCAGCCTTAATAGAAAAAGACATCTTGAAAGCCAATCGCATTGCAAAATATTTTGAAGAAAATCCGAAAAACAATCCCATACAGTTGACTTTATCTTTACTTTTTGGTTTCTTCTCAAACTTGATGTTGGCCTACTATGCGCCAGACAAATCAGAACAGGGGGTAGCGGCATTCCTGGGCTTGAAATCCCCCTGGCAAGCACGCGAGTATCAAAACGCAATGCGCAAATACAGCGGAGTAAAGACAATGCACATCATCAGTTATATCCGATATGCTGACGCCGCTTCCAAAGGAATATGCAATGCTTCCGCAAACGACGGGGATATTTTGCGCGAACTTATTTTTAGAATCCTGCATTAGTCATCCCGACTATTCCCAACGCAATAGACCCGAATAGCTGTATCACTTTGCTGCGGGACATTCCATAACTTATCCTCTTTAATTAGTATATATATTTGTTACAAATTAACAAATATAATTGCTACATCTGTAAAGTATTTATATTCCAAAAATAAAAAACTCTCTTTCTTTTCAATGGTGAGATACAAACAATACACTTGCAATGTTGTATAATATCAAATATACGTTTGTAATTAATATTGTTTCTATTAATCAATAAACCACATATAATTAATAAATTAAACTTTATTGATTAAAGATTTCTAAAATATAAAAGCCGATAATCAGGGAGTATAGTTGTAATACTACTGGATTGTTGGTTTGTTAATATAATAATTAACTGGAAATTTGTATATTAGATGCTATTTACTAAACTCAATTTGACTATTGGTGCACCTGCTTTACATGTGGATTAACAACTAAATGATACAAGTGTAAATTACAACAATAGAATACAAGTTTATCTGAAAATTTGCATATATAAATCTGAATCCGTACATTTGTGATTCAATATTCGACATGTAAAAAAGTGTATTTATGAATGAAATCAGAGACCGGTTCAAAATGATCATGGAACGTGAAGGATTGGCTGCAGGTGCTTTTGCGGAAAGCATAGGAGCCTCGCAGGCTACCATCTCGCATATCCTGAGCGGAAGAAATAATCCAAGTGTGGAATTGATGCTGCGCGTACATCAACGTTATGAAGACATCAATTTAGAATGGTTGCTGACTGGCAAAGGCAATATGAGCAA
Organism: uncultured Bacteroides sp.; assembly: GCA_949288585.1. Taxonomy (GTDB): domain Bacteria; phylum Bacteroidota; class Bacteroidia; order Bacteroidales; family Bacteroidaceae; genus Bacteroides. The sequence goes on from CASEKR010000001.1 coordinate 29,165, forward strand.
TGTTCTAGAAAGAAGCGTATCGCCTATCAAGGATGATTTAGGCTACCCTTTATTTGCTGAGAATGCAAAAAATGCGGCCGAAACCACGGTTCCTGCCGAGAATCTCAAGGAAATCCCATTAAAAACGCCCGAAAACAGGGTGAAAGATGTTATACGTCAAGATGTTATATACAAAGAAAGACCACCTCGGAAAATTACCGAAATACGCATTTTTTTTGATGACAACACATATGAAACCTTCAAACCGGCAAATTGACCGGGAGGAGTTCTTTGGTTTAAGTAAAATAGCGTATCTTTGCTTCTGAAACTGATTAATTCACAACTTATGAGAAAATACATTTTAGATTTGGTCGTAACCGAAAATCTCAGGCTGCATGATCATTATGTATTGTTGAAGTTAACTTCAAAAGAGATCTTGCCCGAGATGCAGCCCGGCCAATTCGCAGAAATCCGGGTAGACAACTCTCCTAACACTTTTTTACGTCGCCCTATTTCCATCAACTACGTAGATAGGCAAAAAAACGAAGTATGGTTCCTGATACAACTTGTGGGAGACGGAACCAAGCATTTAGGGGAGGCAGAGAAAGGAACTCTCATCAATGTGGTACTTCCCTTGGGAAATGGATTCACAATGCCTCAGAAGCCATCAGAAGAACTCCTATTGATAGGTGGAGGCGTCGGCACTGCGCCTCTGCTTTATTTAGGCGAACAATTGGTTAAAGAAGGAAGTAAGCCGACCTTTCTATTAGGAGCAAGAAGCCGAAACGACTTATTGCAGTTGGAAGTCTTTTCTCAATATGGAGAGGTATATGTTACTACCGAAGATGGAAGCCAAGGAGAAACAGGATATGTCACGCAGCATTCTATCTTAAAGAAAAAGGAGGTAAAAAAAATATATACATGCGGTCCGAAACCAATGATGATGGCAGTAGCCAAATATGCCAAAAGTAAAAGCATAGATTGCGAAGTTTCCTTAGAAAATACTATGGCATGTGGAATCGGTGCCTGTTTGTGTTGCGTAGAAAATACAACGGAAGGTAACATTTGTGTTTGCAAAGAAGGTCCTGTATTTAATATTAATAAGTTGTTATGGCAGATCTGAATGTAAAAATAGGAGAACTACAAATGAAAAACCCCGTGATGACAGCGTCCGGGACATTTGGTTATGGCGAAGAGTATGCAGATTTTATTGACATCTCGCGAATAGGAGGTATCATTGTAAAGGGAACCACCCTTCACAAACGTGAAGGAAATTCATATCCCCGTATGGCGGAGACTCCATCTGGAATGTTAAATGCTGTGGGACTGCAAAATAAAGGGGTGCACTATTTTGTTGAGCAGATATATCCATGCATTAAAGACATACAAACCAACATGATTGTCAATGTATCTGGTTCTGCTATTGAAGACTATGTAGAAACGGCTTCTATTATCAATGAACTTGTCAATATTCCTGCCATTGAATTAAATATATCTTGCCCCAACGTGAAACAAGGTGGAATGGCTTTCGGAGTGACTTCTAAAGGAGCGGAAGAGGTAGTTAAAGCTGTTCGTCGGGTTTATAAGAAAACACTTATCGTAAAATTGTCCCCCAACGTAACGGATATTACAGAGATTGCACGCGCGGTAGAAGCTGGTGGTGCAGACTGTGTGTCGTTGATTAACACGTTGTTAGGCATGGCTATTGATGCAGAAAAAAGGCGTCCGGTGCTGTCCACTGTAACCGGAGGAATGTCTGGCGCAGCAGTAAAGCCCATAGCTTTACGTATGGTATGGCAGGTTTCCCAATCGGTAAAAATGCCTGTCATTGGATTGGGAGGTATCATGAATGCAAGAGATGCCATAGAATTTATGTTAGCTGGAGCTACGGCTGTGCAGATTGGCACAGCAAACTTTATTGATCCTACCATCACTATAAAGGTAATTGACGGTATCAATGATTATCTGGACAGACACGGATTTAAGTCTGTAAAGGAGATTATAGGTGCGCTTAACATATGACAGCTTACATAAGTCACCCATTCGCATGAATTGTAAAGAAAAAGGGACATTTCTATGGAGATGTCCCTTTAATTTTTATTTACACAACATTGGTCACTTATCCAATAAGTCAGGACGAAGTCGTCGGGTACGTTCGAGTGACTGTTGAAGCTCCCATTCTTTTATCTTTGACTCATGACCAGATAGTAAAATATCTGGAACTTTCCAACCTTTGTAATCAGCCGGTCGGGTATAAACCGGAGCAGCCAAAAGATTATCTTGAAATGAATCGGAAAGGGCAGATTGCTCATCGGATATTACACCAGGAATAATCCTTACAATTGCATCAGATATGACTGCCGCAGCCAGTTCTCCTCCGGTTAATACATAGTCGCCAATGCTGATTTCTTTTGTGATGAAATGTTCTCGGATTCGGTAATCGATTCCTTTGAAATGCCCGCAAAGAATAATCAGATTTTGAGCCAGGGATAATGTATTGGCCATGGGTTGGGAAAACTGTTCTCCATCAGGTGTCGTGAAAATGATTTCATCGTATTTGCGCTCGGCTGTCAAGGCGCTGATGCAATTCTCAATTGGCTCGATTTTCATGACCATACCGGCAAAACCTCCAAAAGGATAATCATCCACACGTCGATGTTTATCGTGGGTATAATCCCGAAGATTGTGTATATGTATCTCGGCTAAACCCTTATTTTGGGCACGTTTCATAATTGAACAATTGAAGAAACCTTCTAACATTTCGGGAAGAACAGTGATGATATCAATGCGCATAGAGTTATTCTTTATATATTTTTGAGTGCAAAAATACGAATATTCGAGCAGAAACCTGTACTTTTGCAGAGAAACAATGAGCATAACCATGACGGTAAAAGAAAAGATAGACCAATTGAGAGTTGACTTGCATCGGCATAACTATAATTACTACGTGCTAAATGCGCCTGAGATCCCGGACAAAGAGTTCGATGAGATGATGCGCGAACTGCAGGACTTGGAGCAGGCTTATCCGGAATATGCCGACGAGAACTCGCCTACAATGCGTGTAGGAAGTGACTTGAACAAGGACTTCATGCAGGTTGCACATAAATATCCGATGCTTTCGTTAGGTAATACATATTCTGAGAGTGAGGTCTCTGATTTTTATAACCGTGTTAAAGAAAGCTTGAATGAGGATTTTGAGATATGTTGTGAGTTAAAATATGACGGTACTTCCATTTCTTTGATTTATGAGGATGGCAGACTGGTTAGGGCTGTGACTCGTGGGGATGGTGAAAAAGGTGATGACGTGACAGACAATGTAAAAACCATCCGAAGCATCCCTTTAGTGCTGCATCCAGGAAATTATCCCCAATCTTTTGAGATAAGAGGCGAAATTTTGATGCCGTGGGAGTCATTCGAAGCCTTGAACAGGGAAAGAGAAATGAGAGAAGAACCATTGTTTGCCAATCCAAGAAATGCGGCATCGGGTACTCTGAAATCTCAAAATTCAGCAGTAGTAGCTTCTAGAAAGTTAGATGCTTACCTATACTATTTGTTAGGAGAAAATCTGCCCTGCGACGGGCATTACGAGAACTTGCAGGCCGCTAAAGCATGGGGATTTAAGATTTCGGAGCACGTAAAGAAAGCGAAGAGTTTGCAAGAAATCTTCAACTATATCAATTATTGGAACACTGAACGGAAAAACCTACCGGTAGCTACAGACGGCATCGTATTGAAAGTAAACAGCCTGAGACAGCAACGCAATTTAGGTTATACCGCCAAATCACCCCGCTGGGCTATCGCCTATAAGTTCCAAGCAGAACGTGCATTAACACGGTTGAACAAAGTGAGCTATCAAGTAGGACGGACAGGAGCCATTACGCCCGTAGCCAACCTTGACCCGGTACAACTTTCGGGTACTGTTGTCAGAAGGGCATCCTTGCATAATGCAGACATTATTGAAGGATTGGATCTACACATCGGCGACATGGTGTACGTAGAAAAAGGAGGTGAAATCATCCCCAAGATTACGGGGGTAGCCAAAGAACTGAGAGATGAGAACTTAGGAGAGAAAGTCTCATTCATTACCCAATGTCCCGAATGTGGCAGCCAATTAGTTCGCTATGAGGGAGAAGCTATTCATTATTGTCCGAACGAAACAGCCTGTCCGCCACAAATCAAGGGGAAAATCGAGCACTTCATCAGCCGGAGAGCCATGAATATCGACGGATTAGGCCCGGAGACGGTAGACTTATTCTACCAGCAAGGTCTGATAAAAGACGTATCAGATCTATACCAACTGAAAGTGGAAGACATCGAAGGTCTGGAACGAATGGGCCGAAAATCGGCCGAGAACATCATAAGAAGCATCGAGCAAAGCAAATCCGTACCCTACGAGCGGGTGCTTTTTGCATTGGGCATACGCTTTGTTGGTGAAACTGTAGCCAAACGTTTGAGCCATTTTGCCCCAGACATCGCAGAACTTTTCCGGGCACAAACCGATACATTGATAAAAGTGGACGATATTGGCGAGAAGATAGCTCAAAGTGTGGTATCCTATTTCCAAAACCCGCAAAATAAAGCGTTGGTGGAAAGATTGCAGACGGCTGGTTTGCAAATGAAACAAAGTGTAGAACAATTGGCGGAAAGGACAGACAAACTGGCTGGGCAGAGTGTCGTCATCAGCGGCGTCTTCACTCATCATTCCAGGGATGAATACAAGGCACTTATCGAGAAACATGGAGGAAAGAACACGGGCAGCATTTCCAGCAAGACAAGTTTCATCCTGGCTGGAGAAAGCATGGGACCATCCAAGCTGGAGAAAGCCAAGAAGTTGGGAATACGCCTTGTCAATGAAGACGAATTCCTGCAAATGATTGAATAGTTGACATAAAAAAGAAGAAATATATACGAGAATTTAATATATACATCTATGATACGAACCAGGTTGAGAGGAATGGGAGTAGCCTTGATAACTCCCTTCAAGTCAGACAAAAGTGTAGATTATGAAGCATTGATGCGATTGGTGGATTACCAGGTACAGAACAATACAGACTTCCTCTGTGTGTTGGGTACGACGGCAGAGACGCCGACACTGACCGAAGATGAAAAACAAAAAATAAAACACATGGTCGTCGAACGTGTAGGAGGACGGATTCCCATCCTGTTAGGCGTAGGAGGAAACAACACGAAGGCCGTTGTAGAAACTTTGCAGAAAGATGACTTCACAGGAGTAGATGCCATATTGAGCGTCGTCCCTTATTACAACAAGCCTTCGCAAGAAGGTATCTACCAACATTACAAAGCCATTTCCGAAGCCACGGATTTGCCATTGGTGCTCTACAACGTGCCTGGAAGGACCGGCGTGAACATGACGGCAGAGACGACCTTGCGCATCGCCAGGGATTTCCACAACGTGATTGCCGTTAAAGAAGCCTCGGGGAATATCGCGCAAATGGATGACATTATCAAGAACAAGCCTGACACGTTCGACGTCATCAGTGGAGACGATGGCATTACCTTCCCGCTCATTACGCTGGGAGCCGTAGGGGTTATTTCTGTCATCGGGAATGCCTTCCCGCGAGAGTTCAGCAGAATGGTGCGGCTGGCTTTACAGGGTGATTATGCCAATGCGCTGGCCATTCACCATAAGTTTGCCGAATTGTTTAAGCTGCTATTTGTCGACGGAAATCCGGCCGGAGTGAAAGCTATGCTGAATGCCATGGGCATGGTAGAAAACAAGTTAAGATTGCCGCTGGTGCCTACGCGCATTACTACTTTCGAGGCGATGAGGAAGATTCTAAATGAACTGAACATCCGGTGTTGAAGCCGTTTTTTAATAATAAAGAGGGCGATTCATTTTTGAATCGCCCTCTTTATTTGTGACTCCTACAGGATTCAAACCTGTAACCTTCTGATCCGTAGTCAGATGCTCTATTCAGTTGAGCTAAGGAGCCTCCTTTTATTAATCGTTTTACCTCGTGATTCCTACAGGATTCAAACCTGTAACCTTCTGATCCGTAGTCAGATGCTCTATTCAGTTGAGCTAAGGAACCAAGTCGTTATTGATTTAACGGGTGCAAAGGTACGACTATTTTTTGAATCTCCAAACGATTGGGCAGAAAAAAATCATCTTTTACTCGATGAAACGATAATTGAACAATTGCCATCCGATGCTTAGCCCAACATTCCATTCTTTCCGGGGGGAACTATAATGATTGACATATGCTGCTATGGCTCCGAAAGACAACCTGCACACGACAGAGACCTCGGCCAGATATTCCATTTTTGAAAAGGCCTTCCCATAACGTGCCTGCCTCTGGTCGTCCTGCAAGATGGGGAAGATGGGCATGAATCCGTAGGCTTCCGTCCGCACATGAAACATGTCGCTGATGGGGAAGATGGGTTTGATGCCAGCACCGACAAACTGGTTGGCACGGAAGGCAGCATTGTACATCAACCGGCTGTGGGGAGTGGGAGAGAACTCGCCGGCCTGCATCATGGTGGCTGTATAGTTGGACGAAAAGTTTTTCGACGAATACAATGCCTGCACCATCCATCCCAATGTAAAATGAGGAGCCATCGTATGATAGGCTTCCTTCAAATAGGAGATTTGCAACCACGACTGGTGGGCATGCTGCGGCACCGGGAGCACTGTCGCGCTCGAATTGATCCCCGGCGTGAAATGTTCCTTGCCCGTATATACCTGGGCCACTAATTGCTCGTAATATCCACGGGTGGCGTATTGCTTGCTGTTCAAGGTGCTTCCATAAAACCCGATGCTTCCCCCGAACAGATTATAGGAGGTGCGGTCCGTGCGGTCATGTCCAAAGTCGATGACATTGGACTGGAAATAGTTGTCTACCAGACAGCCGTATCCTATCCCCAGTTCCGCCCGCCTGTTGGACAAGAAAGGCAGGCTGACCAAAAGTTTGACAAAACGCTCGTCTTTCGAGTTGAAGGAAGGCTGGTCGTTCCTCGACAGCAACTTGTCTTTTTTATAATAGTCGAACGTGCTGATGGAAGCAATGAATCTGTACGACGTAGGTATGTGCGTGGGCAGGTCGATGCGCCCCATCAGTTGCACATTGTTGTACACCTTGCCCAGTTGCCCGTCCAGCCACAATTCCTTGGAATAATAATTCAAATTCTGGTATCCAAGCCCCACATAAATCTGGTTGGAACTGGACGTCGACACATTACCGCCCAGCCGGAGGGAGAGGTTGTCCTCCACCTTCACTTTCAAGTGGAGTTCGTACAAGCCCTCGTCCTTGTTATATACCGCGTGAGGGATGATTTCCGAAATCATGTCGTCGGCCAGCAAGCGGAAATAACCTCTTTTCATGTCTTCATACGTGAAGGTGCCGTCTTCGTCCCCCTGGAATTCTTTCCTGATATAAGCCTGTTGTTGCGGGTTGGCCCCTTCGATGACGATGTCGCGGAAGAGCATCGGAGGCAAGTTCCGGTGGTAGATGTCCCTGCGCAGTTGCACGCTCTCCGGGCTGACGCGCCGCTGTATGCGGCTTTTAATAGAGTCCATCAAGGCCATGGCGCGTTCATAGCCGATGTCGTGAAGCTCGTCCAAACGGTCGAAATCCAGCAGATTCACGTCGCTGAACTTGAAATTCATCACGATACCTTCTTTCTCCGGGATGCTGTAATCCGTCTTTTGCATAATCATGTTCTCCAACTGGCTCATCAGGCTGCTTTCTTTCGGCTTGCCCGGATTACCTGCCACCACGCTGCCGATGATGATGTCCGGTTGGAAATCCTCTCTCATCACATCGGTGGGAAAATTATTGTAGATTCCCCCGTCGTAAGCCAATACGCTGTCTACCTCGATGGGCTTGAAGACGAAGGGGAAACTCATCGAAGCACGCACGGCGTCGCCCAGGTCTCCCTTGCGCATCACCAGTGCTCGCTTGTTGTACACGTCCGAAGCCACGCAACGGAAGGGGACAAACAAATCGTCAAAATTTCCCTCGCAGGCCGCCGTGGCCTCCCCGAACAGGCCCGTGAAGACCACGTTCATCTGGATGGGGTTCACCATGCTGGTGGGTATGTTCAGTTGTGGTTTAGACCTTAGTGAGTCCTTGATGGCAAAATTCAGGTTGAAAAATTCCGGGGTAGGACGGTTTTGTTTGAAATAATAAGCATATTTGTTCTCCACCGTCCCTGTATACCAGCGCTTGAACTCAGGCGAACGGAGTAAGTCCTCCATGTCGTCCGGCGAATACCCCATCGCATAAAACGAACCGATGATGGCTCCCATGGACGTGCCGGCTATGTAATCAATCGGGATACCATTCTCTTCCAGCGCGCGGATGATGCCGATATGGGTCATCCCCTTGGCTCCACCGCCACTGAGCACAAGCCCCACACGTTGGGCGTGCGAAGGCGGAAGCAAAGTAAAAAGCGCCAGTATCAAGAGAGAACAGAATTGTTTCATAAGAAAAAAGTTTGGCTTCAGTTTTCAAATCCAAATGTAGGAAATGTTTTTCATTCCAACAAAAAAAACGGCATTATGTCTACGAATAGAACCATAATACCGTCTTGGAGGATTGCCTCTCCTTTGTCTGCATTTTTCTAAGCCTTTTCGGAAACAAGAACAATATACGCAGAAACACTTAAGTATTTCATCGAAAATACTTAAGTGTTTTCCGAAAAATACTTAAGAAAAGCTCCAGAAATACTTAAGTGTTTCTGGAGCTTTTTAAGACATTACTGTTCAAATAGTTACAAACAGCAAAGGTCTATATTCCATTACATCCACCAAGAAACGCTTTCTCTGGAATGTCAAGTCTTTTCTTAGTTATTCGTTTATCAGTTCCACACTCCGTTTCAAGAAGTTGTTCAAGGCTTCCCCTTTCAACATGCCGTTCTGGAGCAGGGCCAAGTCAATCAGTTGACGGATAACCTTGTTCTTCGACGCATAGTCCTGCAAGATAGCCTCCTTTTGGCCTTTCAAGGCTTCCCACTTCTTATCCAACTCGGCCAACTCGTCTTTCTCGGCCACGGGTATCTCGTCCGCTTTCTTCCCTTCCTGGGACTTGTGCAAATCTTTGCGGCGGGCGTCCGTCTCATCCATGTCTTTCTGGATGGGAGCCATCAAGGCGGCACACGCATCCGCTTCCCCTTCCAGGATGGCTTTCACCAGTTTGTGGTCGGAATTCAGGATAAGGTTGAACATGTCGGGCATCTCGCCATAGAAGCTCATGCCGGCCTGGATGTTAGACATCTCCTTCATGCGGCGCATGTATTCGCTCTGCGTAATCATGACAGGGAAAGCATTCTCACCCAAGCTTTCTGCAGTGATGTGGAAATCAGCCTTCTCAAGCGCAGGCAACTGGCTCTTGAACATTACGGAAAGTGCCTCTTGCTTGTCCGGCTCCAGTTTCCCGCCTTTTTTGTCCTCCTTCACGATGAGGTTGTCGACAATGTCGCTATCCACACGCGTGAAACGGCATTTCTCCAATTTCTGCTCCAACATGCTCACCACGGCTATGTCCAACTGTCCGTCCATCAAGAGCACATTGTAGCCTTTGCCCTTGGCCGCCTCAATGTAGCTGTATTGTTCATCCCGGTTGTTGGCATAGAGGTAGACGAGGGTACCGTCCTTGTCCGTCTGTTCATCTTTGACCAGGGTCTTATATTCGTCGAAAGTATAATACTTTTTATCCGTATCTTCCAACAGGGCAAAATCCTTGGCACGGTCGTAGAAGTCCTCCTGTGTCAGCATCCCGTAGTCGATGAAAATCTTCAGGTCATCCCATTTCTCCTCAAACTGCTTGCGGTCGTTCTTGAAGATGGATTGCAGGCGGTCGGACACCTTCTTGGTGATGTACGTGGAGATCTTCTTGACGTTCGCATCGCTTTGCAGATACGAACGCGACACGTTCAGCGGGATGTCCGGCGAATCCAACACGCCGTGCAGCAGGGTGAGGAAATCGGGAACGATGCCTTCCACCGAGTCTGTCACATACACCTGGTTGCAATAAAGCTGAATCTTGTTCTTGGTCAGTTCGATATTGCTCTTCACTTTCGGGAAATACAGGATGCCCGTCAGGTGGAAAGGATAATCTACGTTCAAGTGAATCCAGAACAAAGGTTCGTCTGCCATGGGATACAATTCGCGATAGAACTTCTTGTAATCCTCGTCCTTTAGTTCGCTGGGCTTTCTCGTCCAGAGCGGGGTAGTGTCATTGATGATGTTGTCCTCATCCGTCTCCACTTGTTTCCCGTCTTTCCAGTCCTTCTTCTTACCGAAAGCAACCGGTATCGGGAGGAAACGGCAATATTTGTTCAACAGTGCCGAAATGCGCGATTCTTCCAGGAACTCTTTGCAATCATCGTCTATATAAAGGATGATATCCGTGCCACGGTCTTCCTTCTCGGTTTCTACCAGCGTAAACTCCGGACTTCCTTCGCACGACCAAAGCACCGCCTTGGCATCCTCTCTATACGACTTTGTCCGGATTTCCACCTTCTTGGCCACCATGAAAGCCGAATAGAAGCCCAACCCGAAGTGTCCGATGATGGCATTGGCATCATTCTTATATTTCTCCAAGAAATCATTAGCACCGGAAAAAGCAATCTGGTTGATATACTTATCTATCTCCTCGGCAGTCAGGCCCAGGCCACGGTCAGACACCGTAATCGTGTCTTTGCCCAGCGTGACGTGTATGGTCAAATCACCCAGTTCGCCTTTGAAGTCGCCCACCGAAGCGAGAGTCTTTAGTTTCTGAGTGGCATCTACTGCGTTAGACACAATCTCACGAAGGAAGATTTCATGATCACTATACAAGAACTTCTTAATGACGGGGAAAATATTTTCAGTCGTTACCCCAATGTTACCTTTCTGCATATCTATGTCAATTTAGAATTTTCCAATCTTCCCGTTTTTACGCAAAAAAAGTGCCAACCCTCGCGGGCTGACACTTTGTCGTTTCTATCATGTCAGTAGGAGTAAACCTATTTACATCTTCTTATGAATGTCCAGGGCATCTTTGCCCGCCGAAACAGAAATAGTGTCTCCCGGCTTCACGCCTCCGGACACAATCAACTCAGAGAGTGTGTCCTCCAGGTAATTCTGGATGGCCCGGCGTAAAGGACGGGCGCCGAACTGCACGTCATATCCCTTCGTAGCCAGGAACTTCTTGGCTTCTTCGTCCATCTCCAATGTATAGCCGGCGGCACCTATCCGTGCCAGCAGTCCTCCCAGTTCTATATCCACAATACGCGTGATGGATTCCTGCGAGAGTTGGTCGAACGTGATGATTTCGTCCAACCGGTTGAGAAACTCAGGGGAGAACGTCTTGTTCAACGCCTTCTGAATCACGCTGCGCGAATATTCCTTGTCGTCAGCCCCCCTGTTTTGGGCCGCAAAACCGATGCCGCGCCCGAAATCCTTCAGTTGGCGCGTGCCAATGTTGGACGTCAGGATAATCACCGTATTCTTGAAGTCAATCGTGCGACCCGTATTGTCCGTCAGGCGGCCTTCGTCCAGCACTTGCAGAAGAATGTTGAACACGTCTGGATGTGCCTTCTCAATCTCGTCCAACAATACAATGGAGTAGGGATGGCGGCGCACTTTTTCCGTCAATTGCCCGCCTTCCTCATAGCCTACATAACCCGGCGCGGCGCCAATCATGCGCGATACCGTATATTTTTCCATATATTCGCTCATATCTATGCGTATCAAGGCATCGCCCGAGCCGAACATATATTTGGCCAGTTGTTTGGCCAAGTGAGTCTTGCCGACGCCTGTCGGACCCAGGAAAAGGAACGTGCCGATGGGGCGGTTCGGGTCTTTCAGGCCGACGCGGCTTCGCAAAATGGCCTTCACCACTTTGTCGATAGCGTCGTCCTGTCCGATAACCTGCTTCTTCAAGGCATCTTTCATTCCTGCCAATTTGACACCTTCTGCTTCGGCCATACGCTGTACCGGCACCCCCGACATCATGGAAACCACATTGGCTATCTCTTCCTCGCCTACGACCTGGCGGGCTTCCTTCACCTGCGATTCCCAGTCCGCTTTCATTTGCTCCAGGTGTTGTGCCAATTCTTTCTCGCGGTCGCGGTAGCTGGCTGCCAGCTCGAAATTCTGTGATTTCACCGCTTCCGATTTATTTTGGCGCATGTCTTCCAGCAACTTCTCCTGTTCTTCTATTTCTTTAGGGACGTTGATATGAGTCAGATGGACGCGCGAACCGGCCTCGTCCAGGACGTCGATGGCCTTGTCCGGGAAGTTCCGGTCTGTGATGTACCGTTCCGTCAACTTGACGCAAGCCTCCAAGGCTTCGTCTGTAAAAGTGACATTGTGGTGTTCCTCATACTTGTCCTTGATATTTTTCAGGATTTGCAGAGTTTCTTCAGCCGTAGTCGGCTCTACGATGATTTTCTGGAATCGTCGTTCCAAAGCACCGTCTTTTTCTATATTTTTCCTGTATTCATCCAGGGTAGTGGCTCCGATGCACTGTATTTCGCCACGGGCCAGGGCGGGTTTCAGCATGTTTGCGGCATCCATCGAACCGGCAGCAGCACCCGCACCGACAATGGTATGTATCTCGTCTATAAAGAGAATGATATTCGGGTTCTTCTGCAATTCATTGATGATGGAACGCAAACGTTCCTCAAACTGCCCCCGGTACTTTGTGCCCGCCACAACAGCCGCCATATCCAACATCACGACCCGTTTGTCAAAGAGGATGCGCGACACTTTTTTCTGCGTGATGCGTAAAGCCAATCCTTCCACAATGGCCGATTTCCCGACGCCCGGTTCCCCAATCAGGATGGGGTTATTTTTCTTGCGGCGGCTCAGGATTTGGGCCACCCGTTCAATCTCCTGTTCACGCCCGACCACCGGATCCAGCCGTCCTTCGGCAGCAGCACGGGTCATGTCCGTGCCGAAGTTATCCAGCACGGGGGTATCGTTGTCCGAGCGGCGACCCGCAGTCTGCGTGGCGTTTTTGCCCGGCGTACGCGATTCTTTCCGGGGCGCCCAATTGTCCATTTCTTCCTCTTCATCCTCGTCAGGGAAGCCCATGCCGGCATGAGGATTGGCCGATTTCATGGAAATCAGGTCGAACACGGGCTGGTAGTCCACGTTATTCTCTTTCAGCACGCTGGCAGCCAGGTTGTCGTCATCTTTCAGGATGGCCAGCAAGAGGTGTTCCGTGTCCACCGACGGGCTTTTCAGCAAGCGGGCTTCCAGTACGCATATTTTCAGGATACGTGCTGCCACGGGAGACAAGGGAATGTCTGCATCGGGCGAGATGGAGTCGTCCCGTTGGATTTGCAGGTAGTCTTCCAGGCGCCGTTTCAAGGCGGAAGGGTTCACGTCAAGGGCGGCCAGGATGTCAATAGCCTTCCCGTCGCCTTCGCGCAACAGCCCCAGCAAGAGGTGTTCCGGACCGATGGCTTTGTTTCTCAGCCGGTTGGCCTCTTGTTTACTGTATGTGATAATGTCTGAAACTCGTTGTGAAAATTGATTATCCATGTAGTGTTGATTCTCCTTTTTTATTGGGTTATCCGGCGGCAAAGATAGCAATAATATTTGGTTAAGTATCATTTGCCGTTCTTTTCTAACAAATATTGTGCCAATCATAGCCAAGAAAGGGCAATAAAAAAGGGAGCGCATCCGTCGCGGACACACTCCCTCATCGAGTAAAAAAAAATATTTACTACTATTGGCTTACTTCCGAAATAGGTTATCAACCGCCGAAGTTGTCGAACATCAGGTTGCTCATAGGCACGCCGAGGTCGTCCAACATCTTCTCCACGGCCTTCGACATGGGGCCAGGGCCGCACATGTAGTATTCGATGTCTTCGGGGGCTTCGTGGTCTTTGAGGTAGGTGTTGTAAATGCACTGGTGTACAAATCCCGGCGTGTACTTCACCCCTGCGGCATCGGCTGCGGGGTCGGGGCGGTCGAGCGCCAGGTGGAAACTGAAGTTGGGAAATTCCTTCTCCAACTGCAGGAAATCCTGCAAATAGAACACCTCGTTCAGGGCACGCGCGCCATAGAAGTACGACATCTTGCGGTCTGTCGTGTGGAGCGTGCGCGTCATGTGCATGATTTGCGCGCGCAAGGGAGCCATGCCGGCGCCGCCGCCAATCCACATCATCTCGCGTTTGGAGTCGAAGATAGGGTGGAACTCCCCGTAAGGGCCGCTCATCGTGACCTTGTCACCCGGCTTGAGGGTAAAGATATACGAAGATGCGATACCCGGCATGACGTCTTGGAAGCCCACCTGTGGTTTCGGTTTGAAGGGCGGGGTGGCGATACGCACGGTCAGCATGATGCGGTCTCCCTCGGCCGGATAATTGGCCATGGAGTAAGCACGCACCGTTTCTTCGTCGTTGCGGCATTTCAGGCCGAACAACCCGAACTTCTCCCACGCGGGGAGATACTCATCGCCAATCAGGCTCTTGTCGATGTCTTTGTCATAGTCCATCTCGTATTTGGGGATTTTGATTTGGGCATACGAGCCTGGTATGAAGTCCATGTGCTCGCCGGGAGGCAGAGCCACGATGAATTCTTTGATGAACGTGGCCACGTTCTTGTTGGAAATCACTTCGCACTCCCATTCTTTCACTCCCAGCACGCTCTCGGAGACCTTCAGGGCCATGTCGTTCTTCACCTTCACCTGGCACCCGAGCCGCCAGTGGTCTTGCACCTGCTTGCGGCTGAAATGGGGTGTCTCCGAAGGCAGGATTTCGCCCCCGCCCTCCAGCACCTGGCATTTGCACTGGCCGCACGAGCCTTTGCCGCCACAGGCGGACGACAGGTAAACGCCGTTGACCGCCAAGGTGTTCAGCAGGGTACCGCCCGAAGCCACGTCCAGCACGCGGTCGCCGTTGATGGTAAGTTTGACATTGCCGCTCGGCACCAGGAATTTCTTGGCCACCAACAAGATGACCACGAGCAAGAGTGTCACGATGAGGAACACGGCCATGCTGGCCAGAATCAGTTTTGTATCCATAAGTCTTACTCCTTTCCTTGTTAAATGTTCAACCCCGAGAAACACATGAAGGCCATCGCCATCAGCCCTACGGTGATAAAGGTGATGCCCAGCCCGCGCAGGGGTGCAGGCACGTTGCTATATGCCATTTTTTCCCTGACGGCCGCCAGGCCGACAATGGCCAGCATCCAGCCGATGCCCGAACCCAGGGCATAGGAGATGGCGTCGGCCACCCCGCCGATGTATTTCGGGTCGCTCATGTTCAGGTTGATGCGCTGTTGCATGAAGAGCGAAGCGCCCATGATGGCGCAATTGACGGCTATCAGCGGCAGGAAAATGCCCAGCGAGGCATAGAGCGAAGGGCTGAACCTCTCCACGACCATCTCCACCAGCTGCGTGATTCCCGCAATGATGGCGATGAACAAGATGAAGCTCAAGAAGCTCAGGTCTACTCCTTCCACTATCGCATCGGGTCCCAGCACGCGGGTCTGCAGCAGGTAGTTGACCGGCAGGGTGACCACGAGCACAAACGTCACGGCGACGCCCAGCCCCACGGCCGTCTTCACGTTCTTCGACACGGCCAGGTAGGAACACATGCCGAGGAAGAAGGCAAATATCATATTGTCCACAAAAATCGAGCGGACCAATAAACTAAAGAAATCTTCCATAGATGCTATATACTATTAGGTAAGTGAATGGTTACTTCTCTTGCAGCTCTTTGTGGCGCGCACGCTGGTACCAGATGAGACACGCCACGATGATGAGCGCCATGGGGGGCATCAGCATCAGGCCGTTGTTCACGTAGCCTGCCTCTTGCACGGGCGCGTAGTTGAGGATGTTGAAACCCAGCAGCGTCCCCGAGCCAAGCAGTTCACGGATAAAGGCCACGATGACCAGAATCTTGGCATAGCCCAGGCCGTTGCCCAGGCCGTCGAGGAAGGACTCCCAAGGACCGTTCTGCATGGCGAACGCCTCCAGGCGCCCCATCAGGATACAGTTGGTGATGATGAGTCCCACGTAGACGGAGAGTTGCACGCTTACGTCATAGGCGAAGGCTTTCAGCACCTCGCTGACGATGGTCACCAGGGCGGCCACGACGACCAGTTGCACAATGATGCGGATGCGGTTGGGGATGGTCTTGCGCAGCAAGGAAATCACCACGTTCGAGAATGCCGTGATGACCGTGACGGACAATCCCATCACGATGGCCGGCTCCAGCTTGGCCGTGACGGCCAGGGCCGAACAGATGCCCAGCACTTGAACAGTGACTGGGTTATTCATGCTTATCGGGGTCGAGAAGACCTCTTTGTTCTTCTTAGAGAATAATTGTCCCATGTTCTTTTATTCCTCCGTGTCTTTTAGGTTCAGAAATACTTTATAGTTGCCCAGGCATTCCTTGAGCATGTTTCCCACGGCCACGGACGTGATGGTGCCTCCCGAGATGCCGTCCACCTCGTGTCCGGGGTTGGCCACTTTGCCGTTCTTGACAACATTCAGGGCAATCTCGCCGTCTTCCAGCGTCTTGCGCCCGGCAAACTCGGCCTGGAAGGCCTCGCCGGCAATCTCTGCGCCCAGGCCGGGGGTCTCGCTGGCATGGGAGAAGTAAACGCCGTAGACGGTGTCTTTGTCATCATTCAGCGCCACGTAGCCCCAGATAGCTCCCCACAAGCCTACGCCGTAGACGGGGAAGACGTACTTCTTCGCGCCGTCCACGTCGGCCACGAAGACGTGCAGGCGGTTGTTTTCCTTCACTTCCTTTTCGTAGGAGGTGGCGAATTTGCCTTCGTTTTCCTTCAGCGAGCCGTCGGGCTGCATGAGCATGTCGGCGGTCACGTATTGGCCGTAGGCTGCCTCGGGGTCTTCCACGTTGCGGATGTTGAGGGCGGCCAGGATTTGTTTTTTCGTGTCCATCTCCACGTTCTTGCTTTGCCTGTCGCGCAGGGACGAACTGACGAAGGCCAGCAGGAAAGCCACGATAATGACCATTACCGAGGCATAAATGATGGTATAGCTGTTACTGTTGGTGTTCATAATTCTTTCCTCGTCGTTTTAATCGTTAGACTTCTTGGCTACCCGCTTGGCGCGGCGGCTGATGTTGCCCTGCACCACGCAGTAGTCGATGAGGGGCGCGAAGATGTTCATCAGCAGGATGGCCAGCATCATGCCTTCGGGGTATCCGGGGTTGAGGACGCGGATGACTATGGCCATGGCGCCGATGAGGAAGCCGTAGATGTATTTGCCGGTCTCCGTGCGGGCGGAGGTGACGGGATCGGTGGCCATGAAGACGGCGCCGAAACAGAAGCCTCCCAGCACGAGGTGCTCGTACCACGGCATGTGGGCGACGGCGGTGTCGGGGCCTGCCACGTTGAACAGCCAGCCCATCAACGCGCCTCCGACGAACACGGAGAACATGGTTTTCCAGCTGGCGATGCCCGTCCAGAGCAGGATGAGGGCGCCGATGGCGATGGCGATGACGCTGGTTTCGCCGATGGAGCCGGGGATGAGTCCCGTCACCATGTCCCACGAGAAGTCTGGCGCGGCGGCCGACGTCTTGGCGATGCCCAGGGGCGTGGCCACGGTCAGGCCGTCGACGGTCTGGCCCAGGCCGAAGATGCTGTCGGAGGCCACCCACACGGTGTCGCCCGACATCTTGGTGGGATAGGCGAAGAAGAGGAATGCACGGGTGACGAGGGCCACGTTGAAGACGTTCATGCCCGTGCCGCCGAATACTTCCTTGGCGAAGATGACGGCGAAGGCGGTGGCTATGGCCAGCATCCACAGGGGGCAGTCGACGGGGACTATCATCGGGATGAGGATGCCCGAGACGAGGAAGCCCTCCTGGATTTCTTCTTTCTTCCACTGGGCCACGGCGAACTCGATGCCCAGTCCGACGACGTAAGAGACGATGAGCTTGGGCAAGACGGCCAGGAAGCCGTAGCCGAACATCGCCCAGAAGCCGCCCGTCGCCTGGGTGGCCTGGAAGTGTTGGTAGCCCACGTTGTACATGCCGAACAGCAAGGCCGGTACCAGTGCGATGACCACAATCGACATGATGCGTTTGCTGTCGATGGCGTCATGGATGTGCGTCCCCGATTTCGAGGTCGTGGCGGGCACGAAGAGGAAGCTTTCGAAGCCCTCGAACACGGACCTGAATGCGTGGAACTTGCCTCCCTCTTCAAAGTTCGGCTTTATCTTGTCGAGATAATTTCTTAACGCTTTCATTTCATGAATAATGTGCTAATAAAGACTGAGGTTTCTATTCGGTTAGGCCATCTCGGCGCGGAGCATGTCCAGCCCGGCGCGCACGATGCGCTGTACTTCGACCTTGGACGAGCACACGAACTCGCACAGGGCGAAGTCCTCGGGCGCCACTTCGTAGATGCCCAGGGCTTCCATGCGGTCGATGTCGCCGGCGATGATGGCTTTCACCAGGTATTCGGGGAAGATGTCCATGGGGAAGACGCGGTCGTATTCGTTGGACATGATCATATGTCGCTCGCCGCCTTTGACACGGGCGTCGAGGACGTATTCCTTCTTGCCCCGCAGCCAGGAGAAGTAGGAGTGGCTCGTGCTGAACTGGTCGAGCCGGGGCATGATCCATCCCAGCATCTCGTGGGTGCCGCCGCCTTCGGGGATGACGGTCAGCTGCGTGTGGAAGGCGCCCAGGAATCCGTTGGGCGACACTTGCTTGCCGGTCAGGACGTTGCCGCTGATGTAGCGCAGGTCCTTGTCCGTCGTGACGTTGCCCTTGAACACGTTGGTCAGCAGGGCGCCCACCTTCAGCTTGCAGTAGCCGGGCTTCAGCACCTCGCTACCCGTCAGGGCGACGGCGCGGGTCAGGTCGACGCGCCCCGTGTTCATCAGCCTTCCGATGAAGATGACGGCTTCCGCGCCCAGGGTCCAGACGGTCTCGCCCTTCGCGATGGGGTCGACGTGGTTGATTTGCACGCCCACGTTGCCGGCGGGGTGGGGGCCTTCGAAGACGTTGACGTCCACGTGCTTCGCCTCCGTCAGGGCCTTGCTGGATTGCGACGAGCGGATGCCGAGGCAGGTCTTGGCCATGCGCGAGAGGGCCGTCAGGCCGGTCTGGAAGTTATCCTCTTCGCCCTTCAGCACGAACTCGAAGTCGGGCGCCAGGGGGCTGCTGTCGAAGGCCGAGACGAAGATGGCCTTGGGCTGCTGCGTCGGGTCGGCGATGATGTCGTAGGGGCGCTGGCGGATGAAGGCGAACATGCCGGCGCGCAGCAGCAGGTCCTTCACTTCTTCGCCCGTCATTTGCGCCGGGTCCTTCCGGCCGAACTCTTCGTAGTCCTGTTCGGCGGCGGCTTCGACCACGATGTTCATCACCTTGCGCCGCGCGCCGCGCTCCACGCTGGTGACCACGCCGCTGACTGGCGAGACGAACTTCAGTTCGGGGTGGTTCTTGTCGATGAACAAGGGTCCCCCGGCCATGACATACTCCTGTTCCTTCACCACCACCTTCGGAGTGACGCCGGTGAAGTCGTCGGGCACCAGCGAGTAGAACCCGGGGTCCTTCACGCCCAGCCACTCGTGGGGGGCTTTGCCTTTCAGGTTGATATCAAGGCCTTTGCGTAATTTGATTACATTTGCCATGAGCATATATGAAATAAAAATTCTCTAATTGCCCGCAAAAATAGCAAAAAAACATGTCAATCATAAGAACTTCCCGTTTTTATTTCAAGATTTTTTTCCGCCGCGCCCCCTTTCCCCGCTTCCCCTTCGCTTTCCCTTCGCTTCACCTTCGCTCTCCCTTCGCTTCAACACTGCTATTTTAGCAGGGAAACAGCAGTGCCACAAGGAGTAAGGGGAAAAAGAGAAAAAAACATGAGAGCCTGTTAAAAAATGGCAGTTTCTATCATACTTCGCGGAGCGAAACATCTCCTGAATACTCCTCTTGCATAGGGAGATTCTTCACTACGTCCAGAATGACAGAGAAAATGAAAATTTAAACATATTCTGAAAAAAGTCGGCAAAAAATTTGGAAATCGGCAAAAGATGCCCTAACTTTGCGGTGTAAACGTAATAAGTGAACTACGTTCTAAATCTAAATTTCTATGGCTAAAGGTAGCGGAATTATCCGCAAAGTGACCGGAAAGGTAGGCGATTTAGTCTATTCTGTCCGGGGTGGGCAACAAGTTATTCGCGGCGTCCCCACCTCGTCAAAGAACCCGCAAACGGCTGCACAGATGATGCAGCGCATGAAATGGCCCAACATCGTGGCCGTGTACAAATCCTTGCGTCCCTACATGCGGGACTGTTTTGAAAACAAGGTAGGCGGACAGACCGACTACAACCTGTTCATGGGGGTCAACCTCCATTCGACGCCGGTCTACCTCGAGAAGGAAGATGTCCGCCTGGGCGCAGCGGTCGTAGCGCCCTACGTCGTCTCACAAGGTTCGTTGCCCGCCATCCAGGTGAGCGGCGAAACGCCAGCCACAGACATCGCGCTGGGCACACTGGCCATCGACGACGACACCACCGTGGCCGAATTTGCACAAGCGGTGGTGCGCAACAATGACGGTTTCCGCTTCGGAGACCAAATCTCGTTCTTCAAACTCCAACAGGAAGAGGACAGCCTGGACGGACATCCGTACGTCACGGCATCCGCCGTGCGCGTCAACCTCGACGCGGCAGACACGTCCACCCTGCGCAGCGTGGCCCCGGCCGAAGGCTTCAGCACCGTCAGCGGCATGTTGGGCGCCGGCGCGCCCCTCGACGGGGCAG
This sequence comes from uncultured Bacteroides sp., assembly GCA_949288585.1. Classification (GTDB taxonomy): domain Bacteria; phylum Bacteroidota; class Bacteroidia; order Bacteroidales; family Bacteroidaceae; genus Bacteroides. The sequence continues at coordinate 49,849 of CASEKR010000001.1, forward strand.
GCGTGGCCTGGGTGCATAGCCGCACCGTCAACGGCCGCACGCACGTCAGCTCGCAGCGGCTTGTCGTGGCCAACGACCTGCTGGAGAACCATTCCGGCCAGGACATGCTGTCCGCAGCCACCGATTCCTATGGTGGCTACAACACCGTCTTCATCCGCCCGGACGGCACGTCCGACGGCACGACCACAGACGGTGGGAGCACGCCGGGAGGCAACGAAGACGACGACGACAGCGGGCAAGGCACTTTCGGCTGACGCCGGAAGGCGCACACCCCTGCGCCGGGAAAAAGAAATGGCACGCTTCGGCGTGCCATTTCTTTTATACCCCCCGTCCAAACCCCGCTCAGGGCTTCCGCATCTCCACCATCGCCCAGCGGTTCTTCTCGCGCCGGCCCGCCAGCGACAGGCCGCAACGCCCGCCCGCCTCGCACAGCAAGGGGACGTCGTCCGCGTAGAAACCGCTCAGCAAGACGCTGCCGCCCGGCGCCAGGCACGCCTCGTACAGCGGCAAGTCGCGCAGCAGGATGTTGCGGTTGATGTTCGCAATCACCACGTCGAACGGGCCTAACCCCTCCAACAGGGCCGCGTCGCCCAGGCGGACATCGATGCCGTCCACGCCGTTCAAGGCGATGTTTTCCAGCGAATTGCGCACACACCACTCGTCAATGTCCACCGCCGTGCACCGCGCCGCCCCGCGCATCCGCGCCAGGATGGCCAGGATGGACGTCCCGCAACCCATGTCGAGCACCCTCCGTCCCCGGACATCGGCCTCCAGGATAGCCTCCACCATCAGGCCGGTCGTCTCGTGGTGCCCCGTCCCGAAGGCCATCTGGGGGGTGATGACGATGTCATACTCCGCCTGCGGGACATCCTGGTGGAACGCGCTGTGCACCACGCAACGCCCCCCGCCGATGACGATAGGCCGGAAAAAATGCTTCTCCCACTCTTCATTCCAGTCCCTGTCCTCCGCCTCGCTCCACGTGTAAGCCACGCGGACGCCCGCCAAGGGGAAGTCGCGCAACGCCGCCTCCAGGACCTCTTTGTCAAACACGTCCGCCTGCACGTAGGCAGCCAGGGAGCCGCCGTCCTGCTCCACGAAACTCTCGAAGCCGGCATCGGCCAGCACAGCGCAGAGCACGTCCCTCTCGGTCTGGCCCTGCGGCTCGGTAGTGAATATAAACTCTAAATATTTCATTGTAGTACGATTGTTTGTTAAATACACAACTATTCCATCGCGATTAAACCTTTTATTGCTACCTTTGTCAAAAGGATATGCAAAAGTAAGCAGATAGTTTGAACCCATAACACAGAAAGGTATGAAAAAGATTGTTTTTTTATCGCTTGTGGCACTGTGCCTTCCCTGGGCGTTGGCCGCGCAAAGCGTGGTGGACGACCTTTACTATGTGCCTTCCAAGAAAGAAAAGGCTAAGAAAGAAGATACCCGGAAACCGGCAAGGGAAACTAACGGCACTACCACCGTCGTCGTGCGCGACGCCAAGGGCCAGACGCGCGACATCGACGAATACAACCGCCGCTATGACGCAGACGACTACGAGTTCACCGCCCAGAACGACACCCTCTACATCGACGAACGGCCCGACGACGGCCTGGACGGCGAGTGGGTAGGGGGCGAATTTAACGGCACGGCCGCCGACTATGAATACGCCACGCGCATCATCCGCTTCCGCAATCCGCGCTACGCCATCAGCATCAGCAGCCCGCTCTACTTCGACGTGGTCTACGGACTGAACACGTGGGACTGGAACGTCTACACCGACGGCTTCTACGCCTACGCCTTCCCCACGTTCTCCAACCCCCTGTGGTGGGACTGGAGGTATAACTCCTTCGGCTGGTGGGGCTACCCCTACTACGGCTGGCGCTGGGGCTGGAACAGCTGGTACGACCCCTGGTACTGGGGAGGCGGCTGGGCCTGGCACCACCCGCCCTACTGGCATCGCCCGTGGCACCCGGCTCCCGGCTGGGGCATTCACCACCCCGGCCGCTGGGGCAACGCCTACACCGCCCGCCGTTCGTATGGCGTGCGCGGCGGAGCAACGGGCGGCGGACGCCGGCCATCCGTCATCAACGGGGGCAGTTCGCGGCGCACGTCCGCCTCAGTACGCAGGACATCGGCCTCGAGCAGCAGCAACCGGCGGGTCGTGGGGACACGGTCGTCCTCCACGCGAAGCAGTTCGGCAGCCACCAGGTCGGGGGTATCCTCGTCCACACGCCGGGGCACGACCTACACACGGCCCAGCGGCTCGTCGTCCGTCAGCCGGGGAACCTCGGGCGTAAGGCGCTCGTCGTCCTCGTCGGGCACCACCGTCAGACGTAGCTCCAGTACCTACAACCGGGGCTCCAGCACGTCGACCAGGCGGAACACGATAAACAATTCTTCGCGTAGCACCCGCTCGTACACGACTCCCTCGCGCTCCAGCAACAGTTCGCGCTCCAGCTTCTCCACAGGCGGAGGAAGCTCCTTCCGCTCGTCCGGAGGAGGCGCGCGCAGCGGCGGCGGTTCCCGTTCGGGCGCGGGCAGCTCCAGAAGAAGATAAACGCATGATGTAACATAACAGGAAACTTATGAAGAAAAAAACCTTGACAATGGCTTGCGCCCTGCTGATGGCAGCAGGCGCAAGCGCACAATCCATATACGATGTCGTCAATCTGACACAGAGAGACCTGAACGGGACGGCCCGCTTCGTGGGCATGGGAGGCGCGATGGGCGCCCTCGGCGGGGACATCTCTACCATCGGCACCAACCCGGCAGGCATCGGCATCTACCGCAGCAACGACGTGATGACCTCCTTCGGCTATTCCATCACCGGGACGGAAAGCGACTACATGGGCTCGAAGTTCGAGACAAACAAGGCCCGGTGGAGCTTCGACAACATCGGTGCGGTGATTGCCACGAAGATTGGCAACGTCACACCTCTGCGCTACGTCAACTTCGGCTTCAACTACCATAAGTCGAAATCCTTTTACAAGAACATGTCGATGGAAGGGCTGATGGGCGGCCTGGACATGCTGGACGGGAGTTGGGCGCCGATTTCCCAGGTGCGCTACATGGCTCAGCAGGCCACGGATGCACAACGGGGTTATCCGTCCATGGATTATGGTTCGACCGATATATTCTACAATGGTGACGCCGGATGGCTGGGTGCCATTGGCTACCATGGCTGGCTGACGGAATCAACCGAAGCGCATGATATTTTCACACCCATAGTTCCTTCGGAGGCATACGGCTATTTCCGCTCGGAAGAACGGGGCGGGATAGACCAGTATGACATCAACTTATCCCTCAATGTGAACGACCGGTTCTACTTCGGTTTCACCGTCGGGCTGTACGACGTGGACTATAACAAGTACTCCCTTTATGACGAAAGTTATGACACAGACGAGGGATATGGACTGGAAACCTTTAAACGTATCCACGGTTCGGGCTTCAATGTCAAGCTGGGTGCCATCATCCGCCCCTTCGAGTATTCCCCGTTACGCATCGGCCTGGCCGTGCATACGCCCACATTCTACTCGCTGACCTATACCACGGGGGCTTTGCTGACAAGCGATGCCTGGATGACGGACACGGAGACAGGGGAAGAATACAAGGACCGTCTCACAGTGGATACCTACGACATCCTGGGCGGACGGGACATGGACCGCGACTTCAACTTGCAGACGCCCTGGCTGGTAAACGCGAGCTTGGGATACACTGTGGGCACCAGCCTGGCTTTGGGCGCAGAGTACGAATATGAGAATTACTCGTCGATGAAGTTCAAGTATCCCGAAGGAGGGGACATGGGCTGGGAGACCGGCGAGGCGAAAGCCAACCTGAAAGCCGTGCATACGCTGCGCCTGGGAGCGGAGTTCAAGCCGACGACGGCCTTCTCTCTGCGGGCGGGGTATAACTATTCGACGGCGGCCTACGAGGACGGTGCCCTGAAATACTTGCCCGTCAATGCCCTGGATACGGACACGGACTATGCCAACAGCCAGTCGATGAACACGTTCACGCTGGGAGTGGGCTACCGGTGGTCGTCTTTCTACATGGATTTAGCCTACAAGTTCTTGAGCTATAAGTCGGACTTTTATCCCTTCTTTAACGAGATGTCCGAAGATGCCACGTATGATTACGTCATCACGGGCGACCAGAATTACACGTTGGTCACCCCTCAGGCCACGAAAGTAACCAATACGCGCAGTCAGGTATTGCTGACGCTGGGCTTCCGCTTCTGACGGGACTGGCAGAAAAAGAGAGGCGCGGATGGCACGAGGTAAATAACCCGTGCCGTCCGCGCCTCTTGTTTGCTCCCACTTACATCACCAATACCAGGCGAGCCCGAAGGAGAGAGGCATTACGTCCGGCCCCTTGTCTTTCTGGAAGAAGCTGTACGTGGAGTACCGCAGGTAAATGCCGAAATCGCCGAATCCGGCCTGTGCCAGGAGGTTGACGCCGACGGGATTGACGTACATCCCGGTGCCCATGCGCTGCTTCTTGCCGCCGTTGACGTGGGAGAAGGACTTCACGCCGTGGCGTATCTCAAACTCAGGCCCGACGTTGAAGAAGAGCAGATGCCCGCCCGACATGCGTTGCTGCCACTCCACAATGACGGGGATGCGGAAAAAGAAGTGGCGCAGACGGCTCTGTCCGTAGGCGGTTTCCTTGTCGCCTGCGGCGAAGACGCTCCGTCCATCCTCCTTCACCAGGGCCATGCCGCCGTCGATGTTGAAGGAACGGTATCCCCAACTGGCGCCGATGTTCAGCCCCCAATGCGGGTTCTGCCTGAAGTTGTGGCAGACGGAGAGGAAATTGAAGCCGAACTCCCACGACTTGGACAGGTCTTGCGGGAAGCGTCGCGTGTCGCCGAAATCCATGAATTGGCTGGTCATCCGCGCGAAACCGATATACAATCCGGAGTTGTGGGGCTCGTAGGCATTGCGCCTCCTTTTCTTGGGAATGAAGGGCAGTGCGTCGAGAAAGGTATTTTGTCCGGTCTCCCTCCGCTCTAAGTAGACGCCTTCGTAGATTTCCACTTCATGGGGTTTGGCGCCGCCTTCCGCCTGTTCTTCGTAGAGGCGGATGCGGAGGTCGCCTTCCCCTTTGCGGATGATGATGGAGTCCCCCCGCGTGCTGATGGATGCGCGGTGGGGCGTCTCGGTTTGTTGTGCAAGGGCGGGAAGGCTCAAGGCCAACAGGAATGTACCCGCCAGAATGATTCTCTTGTTCATCGTTATCTATTTGTTAGTTAATTGATTGTCTGTTCCTATCGGTCTTCCTCTTCCAAGGCCTTGGTCTTGCCGGAACCTTCACCAAGGTGAAGGCCGCATCGTCACCTTGGTCTCGACCGTGTCGTCACCTTGGTCTCAATGCTGTCGTCACCTTGGTCTCGACCGTGTCGTCACCTTGGTCACGGTTTGAGCTTCGCTTTAGTCCTGGTAAAGCATCTCCATCAGTTCCTCGGCGTCCAAGGTTCCTTCAATGTAAACCAGAGTAGCCAGCGCGCCCTTGCCCCGCTTGAAGAGGAGGTAACGCTTCAAAAGCTTGCCGCGCCGGGAGACAGGACTCAGTTGGTAGTAAGCGCTCAGCAGGACGCCGCCCTCCATCACCTCTTGTCTTTTCTTGATGTCGGCCGATTGCGAGTCTTGCTTCAAGCAGGTCTGGATGTCGTCCCAATAAGGTGTCACGTCCCGGAAAACCAAGCTCCTGTAAGTTTCCATACGGTATGACTTCAGGATTTTTCCGTTCAGTTCCACCCGTGTCACGTCCTTCGCTTCTCCGTAGCGGGCGAAGAGTCGTTCCGTCTGCAATCCCTCCTGGGCCTGCATGGCCAACGGGGCGAGGCAGAGCAGGAGGATTCCTATCAGTTTCGTGTAAATATGTTTCATAAGGCTATTCTATGGTTTAGGGTTGCATGGGAATAACAGTTGGCTTAATTCCTCGTCCGTATAGCCTACGTTGTGCAGGGCTTCGCGTGCTTTGGCCTGGACGAGCGCGGGGGCAGTATAGCGTTCTCCGTTGATAATGACGTAGTTTTCCGCTTCCCCCGTCCGGGGCAGGAAACGGGCCAAGACCAGGCAAAGTGCCAGACCGGCTGCCAGCCCCCCTGCCCAATAGATGAGCCTCGGGCGGCTGATGGCGTGCGCGTGGCTTTCCGCTTCCTTGTCTATGTAGGCGAAAAGGGGGCGGTAGACCTCCAGATGCTTGGGCACCTTACCCTTGGCAAAGGTCCGACGGAGGGCGCGTTCTTCGGCGCAGGTAGTCTGTCCGTCGAAATATTTCTCTACGAGTTCTTCTATCTTCTTCCTGTTCATGTTCACTCCTCCTTTCTTCTTAACGTATTCAGGTAGATGTCCCTCACCCGTTTCCGGGCTCGGGAGAGGTTGCTGCGTATGGCCTCGGCGTTGCATCCCGTCAGTTGGGCAATCTCCTCAGTTTCATAGCCTTCGATGTCCTTCATCCGCATGATGACTTGTTGCAGGGGTGGGAGCGAGGCGATGATATCCGCCACTCTTCTCACCTCGTCTTTGGCCTCCAGCAGGCTTTCGGGCGTCTGCCCGTCCGCATCGGAGACGTCGGACAAGGGAGCGTCCGGCTTATGCCGGGTACGCATCAGGTCGATGCAGGCATTGCGTGTCGTCGTCATGGCAAAAGCCTCGATACTCTGGCATTGCTCCAGTTCCACCCGGCGACTCCAAAGTTTGAGCAAGACCTCTTGCACGACGTCTTCGGCATCGTCGTCATCTTCTGTCAGCCGACGCGCAAGTTCCAGGAGTTTCTTCCGGAGAGGCAATACGTATATTATAAATTCGTTGAGTTCCATTTTCATCTATAAGACGAAAAAGAAGGAGGAAACGTGACATGGTAGGGCATAAAAAAAGGATGCGCCAGGCACATCCTTTTCTTTGTTTTACCATTCTTGTCCGCGATTACTTCTTGAAGTAGCGGTTGTACAGGCCTTCAAATCCTTTGCCGTGACGGGCTTCGTCCTTAGCCATTTCGTGAACCGTGTCATGAATAGCATCCAGGTTGAGGGCCTTGGCACGGGTAGCGATGCGCTTCTTGTCTTCGCAAGCGCCACATTCTGCTTCCATGCGCTTCTCCAGGTTGGTCTTCGTGTCCCAAACGCAGTCGCCCAGCAATTCGGCGAACTTGGCTGCGTGTTCGGCTTCTTCCCATGCGTAGCGCTTGTAGGCTTCGGCAATTTCAGGATAGCCTTCGCGGTCGGCCTGGCGGCTCATGGCGAGGTACATGCCTACTTCGGTGCATTCGCCCATGAAGTGGTTGTTCAGGTCCTTGATCATTTCGTCGTCGCAACCCTTGGCTACGCCAATTACGTGCTCATCGGCAAATACCAGCGGGCCGCCGGTGGCTTGTTCTTCCACTTCTACGAATTTGCTGGCAGGAGCCTTGCAGAGGGGACACTTTTCGGGAGCAGCATCACCTTCGTAAACATAACCACATACTGTACATCTGAACTTTTTCATATCAAATTCTCCTTTCAAAAAATTAGTTAGTCAATTTATTTAATTATCTCGGTAGTTCTTTTCTTGCACGCAATGCTTACAGATTCCTTTGTAATAATGGTGAATCTCCTGTATCTGGTGGCCTTCGCGTTCCATTTCCCCGGGATGCGAATCGCTCACCGTGGGCGTGAGGTCGTATATCCGCCCGCAAGACTTGCAGAAGAAATGGGCGTGCGGGGTGGTCACAGCGTCATAGCAGGTATTGCGCCCATCTATGGTCAATGTCTGTATGGCGCCTTGCTCGCTCAAGAGTCTCAGCGTGTTGTACACCGTGGTCTTGGAAAGCGTAGGCATCGAAGGCGAAAGCGCCACGTAAATCTCGTCCACCGTAGGATGCGTGCGATGCTCCATCAAGTAATCCATGATGGCTATCCGTTGGACGGAAGGCTTGATATGGTGACTTTGCAATCGTTCTAAAACATCCATTACTTACAAGTTTGTAATCATTACATTTTTATTTTCGTTGCAAAGGAAGGCATTATTCTTGAATTGGCCAAATATTTTCGAGAAAAAAAGAGGGGTATGCTTGAAATTATGTGAAAAAACGTACCTTTGTTTCGGTAAATGGAACTATAATGATAACTATTATTATATATATTGGTATATGAACTACGGATTCGTGAAAGTTGCTTCGGCAGTGCCCCCTGTAAAGGTGGCCGATTGTGCGTTTAACGCCTCGCAGATTGAGAAAGAAATCATCATTGCCGATGGCAAGGGAGTGGAAATCATCGTCTTCCCCGAATTGTGCCTGACGGGGTACACCTGCGGGGATTTGTTTGCCCATCGGCTTTTGCTGGAAAATGCGGAAATGGGATTGATGCGGGTCTTGAACAACACGCGCCAGTTGGACATCGTTTCCATCGTGGGCATGCCCGTGGCCCTGAACGGCATGCTGCTGAACGTGGCGGTGGTATTCCAGAAAGGGAAGATACTGGGAGTGGTGCCCAAGACCTACCTACCCAATTATAAGGAGTTTTACGAGAAACGCTGGTTTACGTCGGCCGCCCAAGTCAGTGACAAGGTCATCCGCCTGTGCGGGCAAAACGTGCCTATAGGCAGTAGCCTGCTGTTCGACACGGCTGAGACTACCTTCGGCATCGAAATCTGCGAAGACCTTTGGGCTCCCATCCCTCCCAGTTCAAAACTGGCGTTGCAAGGGGCGGAAATCATCTTCAACCTCTCGGCAGACAACGAGGGGGTGGGGAAACACTCCTACTTGTGTTCGCTCATCGCCCAGCAGTCGGCACGCTGCATCGCCGGTTATGTGTTCAGCTCATGCGGATTCGGCGAATCGACCACCGACGTCGTCTTCGCAGGCAATGCCCTGATTTACGAAAACGGCACCCGGCTGACTTCCGGCAAACGATTTTCCTGGGACGAGCAGATTGTCGTGAGCGAAATAGACGTCGAACGCTTGCGCACGGAGCGCCGCGTGAATACCACTTTCGCATCCTGCCGTGCCTGCGCCACCACGGAAACGCCGGTACGAATATCCACGGAAAGCATCATCCGTGAAGAAGGGCTGCAACTGACACGTACCTTCGACCCGCATCCCTTCGTGCCGCAAGGAGCAGTCTTGGACGAACGTTGCGAGGAAATCTTCTCCATACAAGTGTCCGGCCTGGCACAGCGGCTGGTTCACACCCACGCCCAATCTGCCGTTGTAGGTATCTCAGGGGGGCTGGATTCTACGTTGGCTCTGCTGGTGTGCGTGCAGACTTTCGACAAACTGGGATTTTCGCGGAAAGGCATCATCGGGGTGACCATGCCCGGATTCGGCACCACTGACCGCACACACACCAACGCCGTCCGCCTGATGGAATTACTGGGAGTGACCCTGCGGGAAGTGAGCATCAAAGCCGCATGCCTGCAACACTTTAAAGACATCGGCCACGACCCGGAAGTACATAACGTAACCTACGAGAACTCGCAAGCCCGCGAACGCACACAGATATTGATGGACATAGCCAACCAGACAAACGGGCTGGTGGTGGGCACGGGCGACCTTTCCGAATTGGCCTTGGGATGGGCGACGTACAACGGAGACCACATGTCCATGTACGGCGTCAATGCCGGCGTGCCCAAGACATTGGTGAAACACTTAGTGAAATGGGTGGCAGGACACAGCGTGGACGAGGATTCCCGGCGGACATTGTTGGACATTGTGGACACGCCCATCAGCCCGGAACTAATTCCAGCGGACGAACAAGGCAACATCCAGCAAATCACCGAAGACCTGGTGGGACCTTACGAACTGCACGACTTCTTCCTTTACTATTTCATACGTTGCGGGTTCGCGCCTTCCAAGATTTACTTCCTGGCCACTCGCACTTTCCGGGGGACATATAGCGAAGAAACAATCAAGAAATGGCTCCAGACATTCTGCCGAAGGTTCTTTAACCAACAGTTCAAGCGTTCATGCCTGCCCGACGGCCCCAAAGTCGGAAGCATCTCGCTCAGCCCAAGGGGCGACTGGCGGATGCCCAGCGACGCCTCGTCTACGGCTTGGCTAAACGACATAACGCCTCTTTAGCGGCTCGGCGCCCGTCGGCAATGATTTCTTCGGCCCGGAAGAACTCCATCATGTCATAATCATCCCCACACAAGCTGATGAGGAGGTCGGGAGGAGTCTGGGCCAGTTGGTAACGGGTGATTTGCTGCATCATCAGGCGTGACGACTTGGTCAGTAGTTGATAAGGGTTCAAGCGTTTCCGCCCTTTCTTTCCGGCTGGGGCATTTACATCGACGGCCACCAAAAAGTCGCCGGGCGTGCGGATGACGTGGTTCAGAGGCAGGGGATTGAGGATACCCCCGTCCACCAGCCTTTGTTCCCCATGACGGAAGGGACGGAACAGCATGGGAATGGAGATGGAAGCCCGAATGGCGTCGAACAGGTTGCCGTGGTCGAAACGGACTTCCTGTTCGCCCACGATGTCCGTCGCCATGGCTACGTAGGGCAGAGGCAAGTCTTCAATGCGGACATCCGGCAACAGTTCTTTCAACTCGCGGATAAAGCGGTCGCCCTTCACGATGCCGTCGCGGCTCAGGCTGATATCAGCCAACTGCCACATCTTGCGTTTGTTCCAGGTGCAAAGCCATTGCTTGCATTCTTCCAACTTGTCCGTAGCATACATGGCACCCACCATGGCGCCCATCGAACTCCCGGCGATGGAAGTTATCTGATATCCCTGTGACAGCAGTTCTTCGATGACGCCAATGTGCGCAAAGCCCCGCGCGCCTCCCATGGAAAGGACCAAAGAAACATGATTGCGTGAATCATCCATAATCATTATACTTTTATTTGAAAACAAATATAGTCATTTCTCTCATAGTATAAATAAGGAACCGGCATGAAAATCTTAGTGTTGAATGCAAGTCCCCGTCGGGAGGGGAATATCGCTCGGATGCTGCAAGCCATAGAAAGTGAAGCAGAAGAACTGGGGATGGAAGTCCATAATGAGTGCGTCTCACGGCTCACAGTCCGGCCTTGCACCGGTTGCATGGTCTGCCGGACGCGCAAAGAATGCGCCCTGCCCGCTGACGATGCGCAACGGTTGTTGACACTGATTACCGATTCCGATGCGCTGGTGATCGGCGCACCCTGTTATTGGGGCAACATGCCCGGCACGTTGAAAGTGCTTTTCGACCGCATGGTCTACGGAATGATGGGGGAAAGCCCGCGCGGCCTGCCACTCCCATTGCACAAAGGGAAGAAGGCCATCCTGGTGGCCACTTGCACGACTCCCTGGCCGTTCAACATCTGGTTTCACCAGTCACGGGGAACCATCCGCGCCTTGCGCGAGGTGCTGAAATGGAGCGGCTTTAAAATTGCCGCTTCCATCGAGCGGGGAGGAACGCGGAAAAATCCTTTAACGGAACGGGACTTGGAGCGGTGCCGCCGGGCAATACATCGGCTTTAAGAGAGAGTTGGCACTACCTTCGCATAGAATCATCGGCAATGTTTCATGGAATCATCGGCAATGATTCCATGAAACATCGGCAATGATTCCCTTGCAAGGCCATACGAAGCGGCGGACTTTGCCGTAAGCCGGGCATGAAAAGGTCAGGCTTTCTCTTTGAGCAGTTCCTCCAGCCGCAACACTTCGTCGCGGTACTGGGCAGCTTCGATAAAGTTCAGTTTCTTGGCAGCGTCTTGCATCTGCTTGCGGGTGTGGGCAATGCTCTTCTCCAATTGCTCGCGGCTCATGTACTGCATGACCGGATCGGCCGCCACGTATGTATCGGCTTTCACCTCGGCATAGGGACGCGGCACTTGGAACGTGGCAGGTTTCTCCGGTATGTCAGCCGACATGGAAGCAAAGGGACTGATAGACTTGGCTTTCTTGAGGGGCTGCGGGATGATGCCATGCTCCTCGTTGTAACGCAATTGCTTCTCGCGGCGCCGGTTGGTTTCCTCAATGGTCAGGCGCATGCTTTCAGTGACAATGTCGGCATACATGATAACGCGCCCGTTCACATTGCGGGCGGCGCGCCCGGCCGTCTGGGTCAGCGAACGGTGCGAACGGAGGAAGCCCTCCTTGTCTGCGTCCAGGATGGCCACCAAGGAGACTTCGGGCAAATCCAGGCCTTCGCGCAGGAGATTGACGCCCACCAACACGTCGTAGACTCCCTCGCGCAAGTCGGCCATGATTTTCACCCGTTCCATCGTATCCACATCGCTATGGATATAGTTGCACCTGACGCCGTTGTTCAGCAGATATTCGGTCAGTTCTTCAGCCATACGCTTCGTCAGGGTCGTGACCAACGTCCTTTCCCCATGCTCGATGCGCTGCTGGATTTCTTCCATCAAGTCGTCTATCTGGTTATGGCTGGGACGGATTTCTATAATAGGGTCCAACAAGCCCGTGGGACGGATGACCTGTTCCACGACGACGCCTTCAGACTTCATCAATTCGTAATCCGCCGGAGTCGCGCTGACGTAGATGACTTGGTGGGTCATGACTTCAAATTCGTCGAACTTCAGAGGACGGTTGTCGAAAGCGGCCGGCAAGCGGAAACCATATTCTACCAAATTGGACTTCCGCGCCCGGTCTCCTCCATACATGGCCCGGAGTTGCGGGATGCTGACGTGGCTTTCGTCAATGACCGTCAGGTAATCTTCCGGGAAGAAATCCAGCAGGCAATAAGGCCTTGTCCCCGGCGACCTGTTGTCGAAGTAACGAGAATAGTTCTCAATGCCGGCACAATGACCCAGTTCGCGCAACATCTCCATGTCGTACGTTACACGTTCTTGCAAACGCTTGGCTTCCAACATCTGACCGCGTTCCTCGAACCACTCCACTTGCGTCTTCAAATCATCTTCAATCTCATGAATGGCCCGCAGCGTGCTTTCCTTGGTAGTCATGAATAAGTTGGCGGGATAAATATTGTAATCGTCCATTTTCCCCTTACAAACACCGGAAATGGGGTCGATTTCTTCTATCGCATCCACTTCATCCCCCCAAAAAGTTACCCTCAGCAACGTGTCGGCATAAGCCAGCCAAATGTCTACGGTATCGCCCCTCACCCGGAAACGCCCCCGGTTCAGTTCCATATCGTTGCGAACATACAAGCAGTCTACCAACCGACGCAAAAAGACGTTCCGGCTGAATGCCTTCCCACACTTTACCTCAATGACATTGTTATAAAAATCCGACGGATTACCCATGCCGTAAATGCACGACACGGAAGATACCACGATGACATCTTTCCGACCAGATAACAAAGAAGAAATAGTAGCCAAACGCAACTTGTCTATTTCGTCATTGATAGACAAATCCTTTTCTATATAAGTATCCGTGGAGGGGACGTATGCCTCGGGCTGATAGTAATCATAATAAGACACGTAGTATTCCACAGCGTTTTTCGGAAAGAATCCTTTAAATTCACTGTATAACTGCGCGGCCAGAGTCTTGTTGTGGCTCAAAATCAGAGTAGGTTTGTTCAGGTTGGCTATGACGTTGGCAATCGTGAATGTTTTTCCCGAGCCCGTCACGCCCAACAAGGTCTGGGCGGGCAGTCCCTGACAAAGGCCTTCCGTCAGTTGGGCGATGGCTTCCGGTTGGTCTCCGGTAGGCTGATAATTCGATGTCAATTCAAACTTATTCATTTCCTTCTACAAATTAGCGGCAATATTCGGCAAAATCTTTGATATAAGCAAAAAAATCACTTATTTTGCAACACATCATTATAAACCCTCTTACCAATACACAGAAAGACATGATTTGGAACGAAAGCATTGAATGCATGGATCGCGAAAATCTGCGCAAGATCCAAAGCATCCGCCTCAAGAAAACAGTGGAGCGAGTCTACCATGACACTCCTTTTTACCGCAAGAAAATGCAGGAAATGGGCATCACCCCTGATGACATCGAAAGCATCGACGACATCGTAAAACTCCCCTTTACCACCAAGTTCGATTTACGCGACAACTATCCCTTTGGACTTTGCGCCGTCCCGATGAGCCAAATAGTCCGTATTCATGCCTCTTCCGGGACGACAGGCAAACCTACCGTAGTGGGATATACCCGTAAGGACCTTTCTGCATGGGCAGAGTGCATCTCACGTGCTTTCACGGCCTACGGGGCAAGCAAATCAGACATCTTCCAGGTGTCGTATGGATACGGCCTTTTTACGGGCGGTTTGGGAGCCCATGCAGGAGCTGAAAACATCGGTGCTTCCGTCATCCCCATGTCCAGCGGAAACACGTCCAAACAAATCACGCTGATGCATGACTTCGGTGCCACAGTGTTGTGCTGCACCCCGTCTTATGCACTTTATCTGGCAGATGCCATTGCAGATTCAGGATTGCCACGCGAAGAATTCAAACTGAAAATAGGAGCCTTCGGCGCAGAACCTTGGACGGAAAACATGCGTTGCGACATTGAAGCCAAACTGGGAATAAAAGCATACGACATCTATGGATTGAGCGAAATAGCCGGCCCAGGCGTCGGCTATGAGTGCGAATGCCAGCATGGAACCCACCTGAACGAAGACCATTACTTCCCGGAAATTATTGACCCCGTGACCCTGAAACCAGTCGCATCGGGAGAAACCGGAGAACTCGTCTTCACCCATCTGACCAAAGAAGGAATGCCCCTATTGCGCTATCGCACGAAAGACCTTACAGCCCTTCATTATGATAAATGCCCCTGTGGGCGTACTTTAGTACGCATGGACCGCATCCTGGGCCGTAGCGACGACATGCTTATCATACGCGGTGTCAACGTATTCCCCACCCAGATAGAATCCGTGATTCTCGAAATGCCCGAATACGAGCCCCATTATCTCTTGCTGGTTGACCGCGTGAACAACACGGATACAATGGAGCTTCAAGTAGAAGTGCGCTCAGAATATTATTCAGATGAAATCAACAAATTGTTGGCCCTGAAGAAGAAACTGGCCGCCCGCCTGCAAAGCGTGCTGGGCTTGAGCGTGGACGTCCGTTTGGTAGAGCCGCGCACCATCGAACGCAGCACCGGCAAAGCAAAACGTGTAATAGACAATCGTAAATTGAAATAACTATGGTAGCAAAACAACTTTCTATTTTCTTGGAAAACAAGTCCGGCCGTTTGACGGAAGTCACCGAAGCATTGGCCGCAGAAGGCATCAATCTGTCCGCGCTTTCTATTGCCGAAAATGCCGATTTCGGCATCTTGCGGGGCATCGTATCTGAACCAGATAAGGCCTATGAGGCACTGAAAAACAGGCATTTTGCCGTGAATGTAACAGACGTAATAGGCATCAGTTGTCCGAATGTACCGGGCGCTTTGGCCAAGGTGTTACGATATTTGTCCGACGAAGGCGTTTTCATCGAATACATGTATTCTTTTGCAAACGGAGAGACGGCCAATGTCGTTATCCGCCCCAACAATATGGAGGATTGCATCCGCATCTTGACAGACAAAAAAGTCGACCTATTGGCGGCAAGCGACTTGTACAAATTGTAGTTTTTGAAAAATTAAGGTTCACATCGTTGGTAGATTCGGTGTGAACCTCTATCTTTGCGCATTATTTTGAATGAATGTGATGAAAAAGAACATCCTTATATTAGTGCTCGCGATTGGCATGCTCTCCTCGTGTGGAGAATACAACAAACTTTTGAAAAGTACCGATTACGAATATAAATATGAAGCAGCCAAAGCCTATTTCGCCAAAGGCCAGTATAGCCGTTCTATTGTTTTATTGAACGAACTGATAACAATTCTGAAAGGTACAGGCAATGCAGAAGAATCTCTTTATATGCTCGGCATGAGCTATTATAACCAAAAAGACTATCAGACTGCTGCCCAAACGTTCATCCAATATTATAACGTGTACCCCAGAGGAATCTATACAGAGTTGGCTCGTTTCCATGCTGGTAAAGCCTTATATCTGGATACACCGGAGCCGCGCCTTGACCAATCGGCGACGTATAGCGCCATCCAACAATTACAACTGTTCTTGGAATATTTCCCCCAAAGTTCCCGAAAAGAAGAAGCACAAAATATGATTTTTGCGTTGCAGGACAAGTTAGTTATGAAGGAATACCTCTCCGCAAAACTATATTACAATCTGGGGAATTATTTGGGGAACAATTACCTGTCGTGTGTCATCACAGCACAGAATGCATTAAAAGATTATCCTTATACAAATCTGCGCGAGGACTTGTCAATTCTTATTCTGCGGGCAAAGTACGAACTTGCAGTATATAGCGTGGAAGAAAGAAAGGAAGAACGTTACCGGGAAGCCGTGGATGAGTACTATGCCTTCATGAACGAATTTCCGGAGAGCAAATATGCGAAAGAAGCCAATCATATATTTGAAGAATCCAAAAAAATATTGAAAGACTGATTTATCAGGAAAACAGATAAAAAGAACTTAATCGATAATTTTACGTATGGATTACAGAAAGACCAATGCTCCGACCACTACGGTGACCCGTGATATGATGGACTTGTGCAAAGACACGGGGAATGTCTATGAAACGGTGGCAATCATTGCCAAACGTGCAAACCAAATCAGTGTTGAAATCAAGAACGATTTGTCCAAGAAGCTGGCAGAATTTGCTTCTTACAACGATAACCTGGAGGAAGTTTTCGAGAACCGCGAACAAATAGAAATTTCCCGTTACTATGAGAAGTTGCCCAAACCCACTTTGATTGCTACCCAAGAATATATCGAGGGAAAGATTTATTATCGTAATCCTGCCAAGGAAAAAGATAAACTGCAGTAAATGATACAACGAATCCAATCGGTCTATTTATTGCTGGCGGCCGTAGCCCTCGTAATATCTTTATGTCTCCCTGCCGGCTACTTTGTCAGCAATGAAGGAATCATATCCGGCACATTCAAACCATTAGGTGTTACTTTGACGGATGGAACCTCTTTATCAACTTGGGGGGTGTTCGTCCTTTCATTGCTAAGCGCGCTGATTCAAGTTTGTACGATATTTTTGTACCGCAACCGAACCTTACAGATGCGCATGAGTATTTTCAGCATAGTTGTCATAGTGGGGTATTATGTCGCATTCATAGTATTCGTACCGGCGTTGAAAGAAAGACTGCTTGATACGACCTTTCAAACAGGTTGGGCACTTTGCTTGCCATTCATTTCGGTTATTCTGACGTGGCTAGCTTTCCGCGCCATACGTCATGACGAAGAACTGGTCAAAGCAACAGATAGACTCAGATAAAAAATACATAGGCATATAGTAAGATTCTAAAGGTTTAGTAAATTAAAAGAGATACTTAGGTTACATTCTGAAAATAATTTGAAATACCTAAGTATCTCTTTTGTTTTCTTCTGTCATTTTTCCGATAATTGTTAAGTAGTACCGGAGTACTTACGAAGAAGTACTTCAGCACTGCGAAGTATTATTGCCAGAAATATCGTGATTGTCAGTTGGCTCTGCCTAGGCTTATGACGGTAGTGTCTCTCTTTTGGGATAAAGAGTCGGTTCCTGTGGTTACCGGTTTCTTCTTTCTCAGCCGACGCAGCTTCCATTGGTTCCAGAAGAGCAGATCATTCCATTTGTCGAAGTCCTTTTTGAAGATAATGCCGATACCCTGGGTGGTCAGGTTAGTGCGGGTATAATAGCGGTCATTCGTTTCGTTATAGGCTTTCAGGCGGATATTCCCGGAACGGTTCACCAACCATTCTGCCTCAAAATCGCCCACGAAGTTCGTATTCGCCAGCGGATTGTCCCGATAGCCAAAGTTGCCGTTTATAATCAGCCTGTTATTCAGTAACTGGCCGGAAAGCATGCCTTCAAACTCGACATCCGTCCATCCTTTTTCTCCTGTGCTGAAATTAGTGCCGATATTCCAATTGTTGTTGTTTATAATATTGGAGAGCGCATTGTTCAATTGCCCGGAAAGGGTAGACGACAAGACGTTTGACATCATGTCTGAATTATCCGTAGCTCCCGTATTCTCCGGGGCATAAAATTTACCGATGCCCAACAAATAGAGTATCTGCATGTTGATTTGCTCGTCGGTGGGGACATAATTGCGGACCAAAGCCCGAACTTCCTCGCGCTCATTAGGTAAATCTAAATCCAGTTTGATGTCAGGGGCAGTCAATTGCCCGGAAATAGCCATAATGCAATTGACCCGTACATTGGTTTGGTTGACATATTCATTCGCATTGGGAATCAAGTCGTTCAACGATGCAGAATTGACGATGTAATTGGCTTTGATGTCCAGAAAAGCGTCCAATGGGGAACCGTTAAAGGTGATACTGCTTCCTTCTTCTATTACAAAGTCTTTCCGGATGACTTCTTGTAGACTGAACTTGTAGACTCCTTGCTCAATCTTATAACTACCGAACATTTTCACGTCTCCTTTATTGAAGAAGTCGGTCCGTATACTGCCAGTACCTCTTCCGCTGATGTAATCGCCCGTCATCGGATCCATGATAATCCTCATGGTAGCATCTGGGGTGGCATCCACCAAGAGGTTCAAATGGACATCCGCATCTTCTTCTTTCTCTTCTTCGGCCTTAATCTCCAATTGCGCCATCTCATAATCAGACAGTACAGTCTCATGTATCGTCCGTTTAGGAGTCTTATCTACGAATTTGATGAATTGGTTGCTGACGGCAGATGACACATTATCTTTGATGTAAGTAAAGACACTGTTTTGATTGGTCCTCATCGCCACATCGACATTGAGCCCTTCGTTCACGTTGCCAGCAATCGTCGCATTTCCCGTAGCATATACAGTGCCATAAAAAGGGAAATCGGATGATTCAGCCGTATTCATCACCAGCATATTGTCTACATTGAAATTGAAACGATACTCCAGGTTCTTAAAGTGCTGGTAATGGAGGTAGCCGTTGGCCCTTCCTTCATGTCCATATACGTCATAAATGCGGTTGTTATTAAAAAACAACCCGCCCGGCTGTATGAGAATACTGTCCTTTATCGCATAAGTCGTATTCAGGACGTCCACTTTAAACAATGCATCGCCCCGGACTTTCCCTTCCATAGTCAGAGCCTTGAACCGTCCATAAAAATGCACATCGCCCCAGACCCTTCCACTAAAGTCAGAAGTAACGTTGCGCATGTAGTGGTGGATAAACTTCAAGTTCGTACCTTTAGCTTCGATCTGCAAGTCCAGCGCACTGGTCGGCTTGATGGGATATATGAATCCGTTTACATGGGTATGGGCCAAATCTTTTTCTTGAATCTGGGCATCCAGGTAAATGCCTTTTACTTCGTGATGCCATTCTCCATGAATTTGCGCATCGCCCAGCAAACCTTCATTCAACCCGAGGTTGCGAATGAAAAGTTCCGTACTCATGACAGGTTTTTCCAATACACCCCTGGCCAAGGCAATCCCGGTAGCCTCGCCCTGGAAGTTCACTCCCAGATTGGCGATGTCAAACACATAACCGATATTGATGTCCTCCAAATCTATGCGGACCGTATCTTCCAATGAGCGGGAAATGGTTCCATTTATCCGTAAGTGGCGTTCCTTGTGTGCAAAGTTGAAATTATTGATATGTACTTTCCCCGAATCAATCACAATCTCGGAAGGATGAATCTCCCAAAGTGTGTCATTGAGGATGATTTCTGTCGGCTGGATATTTATGACAGTTTTCAGGCGGGCCTTCTCATCAGATGGATGTACAGACAAAGAGGAACTGGGGGAGTCCGTAGCCTGTTCGTCCATCAGGCGGGTAAGCGCAGACAATTGCCCGCTATACGTCACCCCGCCGCTGTTGCCCCAATTTAAGACTGTTTGGATGCTGTCATTCTGCGCGTATGCTTCTATGGCCAAGTTTATGGCATCGTTGTTCCGGCGGTTCGTAAAACGCAAAGAAGTTCGGAACTGGTTATGGGGATTCTCGCACAACAACATACCCGATTCGATGAATCTCGTCTTATAACGCATGCGGGGGAAATAGCCTTCAATCCGCAAACGGCTGGATTCATCATTGAAATATCCCTTGATGGTAGAATGCGTATAGACTTTTACGGGGATGTCAAAGACGGTCGAAAGCAGGTCCGTATTATATATATGCAGGTCGAACTGGAAATTATTCTCCGCCTTTTTCAGCCGGGCATCTTTGTCGGCAGGCATCAATGCTGGCATATACCACCGCATGATGTTGAGAAAGCTAGCCGGCAACGTCCGGTAGGAATAATCTCCCGAGATACTACCTTCCAGGAAATTGGAAGAGATGCCCAACATCTTTTCGTTCTCGCTTTTTTTGCTGGCGGTGATTTTCAGGTTATCCAGAAAGTATTGCTTGTCCGGCGCGGTAAAAGCCAGACTATCCAAATTAATTTCCCCATCCATCTCGTCGATGGAACCTCCCGTAAAATCCGCCCGCAACCGGGCGGAAAATTCCGCATCTTCATACTTGGACGTCAGGTGCAAATCATGGGGGCGTATGTGATCGAATGTAGCTAGGAAGTTAAAAGTCGGTGTTTTTCCCGTTGCGTTGATTATCCCATTCAACATAAATGAGCCATTCTCGTCGTCCATTGCCATTTTCCCGCTGAAGCCACCTTGTTTGTAGGCGCCGTCCAATGTGATGTTCTCGTAAGTATATTGACAATAATCGATGGATGAGACAAGCCCTTTCAGAACGACCTGCGGGTATTGGCGCTGGCGATGATGGCCGTTTACGTCCATGTTGAAAGTGATTTTTCCCAGTTTTTCGTTGGCAAACATGGCACCCAAATCAAAATCTGCGGCATTCACCCGCCCAGAATAAGCCACATAGCCTTCTGTTTTATCGGAAGTTATCTTCACGTCCGTATCAATATTCCCCAAATCCGTGCGTATTTTCCCGTAGGTGACAAGATCTGTAAAGTAACCCGACAGTTCCCCTTGGAAGGATATAGTTCCCAGGTTGCTCAGAAACAGAGGGGGCTTTGCATGGTTGTCATTGAGATTGTGCATCAGGAAATTGATTCCCGTACGGTCGATATATAACCGGGAAAGGTTGGCAAATACATAGGAATCGATGGGATGCGAAAGGTCTTGGAAGGACACGTCCCCTCTTAGGTAGAAATGGTTTTGCAGGGAAGATATGGCAAAGAGCGGGCACTCTAGCTGGTCGATGGTTCCGTTGGCGACAATTTCTACTTGCAGGGGGGCGTTGAACGAGGCTAAAGCTGGCAACAGAGGGGCAAAATCTTTCATGACAACCATCGACGGCCGCATATGGAAAGCGAACCGCAGGTTGCGCATGGGGTCTTTGAAAGCCGCCAGGCTGTCATAACGGATATTGATTGAGTCGGTCTTGATGGAAGAGTGGGAGAATTCCACGAAGAAATTATCTGCCACCATTCCCTTTTCATTCCCGACCAGCCTCAATCCCAACCTCTTGAGTTGGAAACCGGATTTTTTTTCTTCGATGCTGAAACGCTTTATGGAGACATTAATTGAGTCTTTCTGTAAGGCTTTCAAGGAAATGGTGGCGATGATATTATTCAGATGAAGATGATTCGGGTTGAAATGGCCGGGCGTTTCATCCTCCGAAAGCACGTCGTATGAGATTTCTCCCCTGCGTATCAGCAAAGAATTGATGCGCAGGTTCAGATCTGGACGACTTTTCGTCGTATCTTGGGAGGCGAAAGCATCCAACAGGAACTGATAGTTCGGCTTACTCTCCAGCGTCCGCTTTTCCAGGGCGGCATTGAATCCGAATAATTGTATGTTGCTGATTGACAATTGGCGACTGAACAAGGGCAGGATATCGAACTTCGCTGACAGGCGGGTGACCTTCAGCATTTCCTTGCCGGACAGATCATTCAGTTGTAGCCCTTCGACCACCATGCGGTTCAAGAAGCCAAGGTAGATTCTTTCGATTTTCAGTTCGCTTTTTAGGGTGGTGCTCAGATGTTTAGACAAGAACATAGACATTTGTTGCTGGGCATAAGGCAGGTTCAGCAATAAGATAGCAGCGATATATCCTCCCAGGATTATACCGATGAATATCCGGATAGTTCTTTTCAGTTTTTTGATAAGGCAGCTATTTTTTGTATTTGGCGAACAAAAATAGCAAATAATACCGTAAGAATCTACTTTTATCCGTAATTTTGCACGGTTTAATTCAAATATATTATGAGTACTTTTATTTTGGGAATTGAATCTTCCTGCGACGATACCTCCGCAGCTGTCATCAAAGACGGTTATTTACTTTCCAACGTAGTGGCCAGCCAGGCCGTACACGAGGCCTACGGGGGCGTCGTGCCGGAACTGGCGTCGCGCGCCCACCAGCAAAACATTGTCCCGGTGGTGCATGAAGCTTTAAAGCGCGCCGGCATCGACAAGGACGAATTGAGCGCCATCGCCTTTACGCGTGGCCCCGGATTGATGGGGTCTTTGTTGGTAGGGGTCTCTTTCGCTAAAGGCCTCGCCCTTTCGCTGGGCATCCCTTTGGTGGATGTCAACCATCTGACAGGACATGTGCTAGCCCATTTTATTCAGGTAAAAGGTGAGGAGATTGAACTGCCCCGGTTCCCGTTCCTGTGCCTGCTGGTTTCCGGAGGAAATTCCCAAATCATCCTGGTGAAATCATATAATGAGATGGAAATCCTCGGCCAAACCATCGACGACGCAGCCGGCGAGGCTATTGACAAGTGTTCCAAGGTGATGGGGCTGGGATATCCGGGCGGCCCGATTATCGACAAGCTCGCCCGCCAGGGCAATCCCAAGGCTTTTGCATTCAGCAAGCCCCATATCCCGGGGTTGGATTATAGTTTCAGCGGGCTAAAGACGTCTTTCCTTTATTCTTTGCGCAACTGGGTGGCAGAAGAGCCTGATTTCATCGAGCATCACAAGGCCGATTTGGCTGCATCGCTGGAGGCAACCATTGTCGACATCCTGATGGACAAACTGCGCAAAGCGGCCAAGCAGTACGACATCAAGGAAGTATCCGTAGCAGGAGGCGTCTCCGCCAACAACGGATTGCGGAACGCCTTCCGCGAACATGCGCAAAAATACGGATGGAAGATTTTCATCCCGAAGTTCAGCTATACGACGGACAATGCGGCCATGATTGCCATCACCGGCTATTATAAGTACCTGGAAAAGGAGTTTTGCCCGATAGACGCGCCCGCCTATTCGCGCGTAAGTCTGCAATAGGAGCCAAGCAGTAAAAGTAAATAATCCAGATACCTCGCGGAGTCATTTTTCGGCAAAATCCGGGAAAATGCATCTTCGCATGTTTACAACCCATTGATTATAAGTATTTAAAAGAATTACAGAAACACTTAAGTATTTTGGTCAAAATTCTTAAGTGTTTCTGGAGTTTTTGTTAAGTATTTCCGAAGAAATACTTAAGTGTTTTTGCGGAAACTATTCAGTATCCAAAACGGATAGTAAAAAATTGGATAAGAATATTCTACACACATTATATAATATATGAATATAGAAGAAAAAACCGGCGAGTTGCTGAGAAGCCAAGGCCTGACCCTTTCCACAGCGGAAAGCTGCACTGGAGGTGGGGTGGCGGCACTGGTGACGTCCGTTCCGGGAAGTTCTGAATACTTCAAGGGCGGCATCGTGGCCTATGCCAATGAAGTGAAAGAATCACTGCTGGGCGTCTCGCCTCATACGTTGGAGAAACACGGGGCTGTAAGCCAGGAAACTGTCGTCGAAATGGTTCAAGGAGTGATGAAATCAATGAAAACTGATTGCGCCATTGCCACATCGGGCATAGCAGGGCCAGGAGGAGGAAGCCTGGAAAAACCAGTCGGAACCATCTGGATGGCCGTGGCATGCAAAGGCGAAATAACCACCCTGAAAGAAGAAGGAGACCTGGGTCGCGCCCAAAACGTGCAGAGAACCATCCGGGACGCCCTGGGACTTCTTTGTAAAGAATTAGAAAAAGCCAAAGACACGAAAAACAGCCTGCCAACCAGTGCAAGCCAGCAAACGTACCTCCGGGAAACCAGGCACCATCCCCATGAAAAAAGCAACCGACAGGATGTCTGAAACCAAGGAAGAAAGGAGAAAGAAGGTAAATATCCTTCGTACGAACAATATTTTTAGGGAAAAACTTGTGTGTTAACAATAAAAGTGCTTACTTTGCGTTCTGTTTGAAATAAGTAACAAGATAAAACTATAAAAAAGAGATAGAGATGTCGAAGATTTGTCAAATTACCGGAAAGAAAGCCATGATTGGCAACAATGTTTCACATTCCAAAAGAAGAACGAAAAGGACCTTTGATGTGAACTTGTTTAACAAGAAATTCTATTATGTAGAACAAGACTGCTGGATTAGCCTGAGCATTTGCGCAAACGGCTTGCGCGTCATCAACAAGAAAGGTCTGGACGCAGCCCTGAAAGAAGCTGTGGCAAAAGGCTATTGTGATTGGAAAGACATTAAAGTTATCGGCTAAAACTATAAGAGGAGATTACGACAATGGCAAAAAAAGCAAAAGGTAACAGAGTACAAGTGATATTGGAATGTACCGAACACAAAGATAGCGGTATGCCGGGAACTTCTCGTTATATCACGACGAAGAACAGAAAGAATACGACCGAAAGATTGGAACTGAAAAAGTACAATCCGATCTTGAAAAGAGTAACGGTACACAAAGAAATTAAGTAACATCAAAATAGAATAACCACTCATGGCAAAGAAAACAGTAGCAAGTTTGCACGAAGGCTCCAAAGAAGGCCGTGCATATACGAAGGTTATCAAGATGGTCAAGTCTCCGAAAACGGGTGCTTATATTTTTGACGAACAGATGGTAGCCAATGAAAAAGTCCAGGACTTTTTCAAGAAATAAGCAGACACATACAAATGTCGGATATGGAAATCCCCTTATTGGCTCAAAGCTGATAAGGGGATTTTTCTTTTTTTCATGAAATACGCAAGATTACTTTTTATTTTATGCGCGTTTTATCATATCTTTGTAGCATAATGTTTTTGTCCTAAACAAAGAAAGTATGGGAATATTTAGTTTTTTCTCGAAAGAAAAGAAAGAAACGTTAGACAAAGGACTGTCCAAGACCAAAGAAAGCGTGTTTGGAAAGATTGCTCGTGCCGTGGCCGGAAAATCCAAAGTGGACGATGAAGTACTGGACGACCTGGAGGAAGTGCTGATAACCTCGGACGTAGGAGTGGAAACCACCCTGAAAATCATCGAACGGATAGAAAAACGGGTAGCTTCTGACAAATATATGAACACTCAAGAACTGAACAACATCTTGCGTGACGAAATTGCCACACTGTTATCAGAAAACAACTCGAAAGTCGCAGACGACTTCGAAGCCCCCATCACCCAGCCCCCTTACGTCATCATGGTGGTCGGTGTAAACGGAGTGGGGAAAACCACAACCATCGGCAAACTAGCCTACCAATATAAGAAAGCTGGAAAAAAAGTCTATCTGGGCGCAGCCGACACGTTCCGGGCAGCGGCCGTGGAACAATTGCAAATCTGGGGCGACCGGGTAGGCGTCCCCGTTGTCAAACAAAAAATGGGGGCAGATCCTGCCTCCGTAGCTTTTGATACATTGAGTTCGGCCATGGCCAACAAGGCAGATGTAATCATCATCGACACCGCCGGCCGGCTCCACAATAAAGTAGGTCTGATGAACGAATTGACTAAGATAAAGAATGTCATGAAGAAAGTCGTGCCCGATGCCCCGCACGAAGTCCTGCTGGTTTTGGACGGTTCGACCGGGCAAAACGCTTTTGAACAGGCCAAACAATTCACCTTAGCAACCGAAGTCACCTCCATGGCTATTACCAAACTGGACGGAACGGCCAAAGGCGGGGTGGTCATCGGCATTTCCGACCAATTCAAGATTCCGGTGAAATACATCGGCCTGGGAGAAGGAATGGAAGACTTGCAAATCTTCCGCAAAAACGAATTTGTGGACTCTTTATTTGGAGACTCAAAATAAATAATGAAACAAAAGACTATCGACATAGTTACACTGGGATGTTCCAAAAACTTGGTAGATTCTGAACGGCTAATGCGTCAACTGGAAGCTGTCGGTTACCACGTCACCCACGACTCCGAACACCCCCAAGGCGAAATAGCAGTCATCAATACCTGCGGCTTTATCGGCGATGCAAAAGAAGAATCCATCAATATGATTCTGGAATTTGCACAAGCCAAAGAAGAAGGCAGGCTGCAAAGGTTGTATGTCATGGGATGCCTTTCTGAACGCTACCTGAAAGAATTATCTGTAGAAATTCCCCAAGTAGACAAATTCTATGGAAAATTCGATTGGAAAAACCTATTGCAAGACTTGGGCAAAGACTACAACGGACAACTTCACATCGAACGCGTGATAACCACTCCCCCGCATTATGCCTATCTGAAAATCTCGGAGGGATGCGACCGTTCGTGCGCCTATTGCGCCATACCCATCATCACCGGCCGACATGTATCCCGCCCCATAGAAGAAATCTTGGACGAAGTAAGATACCTGGTAACGCAGGGTGTGAAAGAATTCCAAGTCATTGCACAGGAACTGACTTACTACGGAGTGGATTTATATAAAAAGCAGACCCTGCCGGAACTCATCGAACAAATGGCCGACATCCCCGGCGTAGAATGGATTCGGCTCCATTATGCCTATCCGGCACATTTCCCGGAGGGATTGTTCAAAGTGATGCGTGAACGGCTCAATGTATGCAAATATCTGGACATAGCCCTGCAACATATCAGTGACAATGTATTGACACGAATGCAACGCCATGTCACCAAAGTCGAGACCTTCCAGCTTATCGAAAGATTGCGCGAAGAAGTGCCAGGCATCCATCTGAGAACGACCTTGATGGTCGGATTTCCGGGAGAAACAGAAGAAGACTTCGAGGAACTGAAGGAGTTCGTCCGGGAAGCCCGTTTTGACCGGATGGGAGCCTTTGCCTATTCTGAAGAAGAAGGGACCTACTCAGCACAGCACTACCAGGACGACGTCCCGCAAGAAATCAAAGAAAAACGTTTGGATGAACTTATGGCCATCCAGACGGGAATATCCGCTGAACTGGGAGCGGCAAAAATCGGAAAACGGCTGAAAGTCATCATAGATCGCATCGAAGGAGACTATTACGTAGGGCGGAGTGAATTTGATTCCCCGGAAGTCGACCCGGAAATCCTGATAGAACGGGAAGGGACGCCCCGGCTGCAAATCGGGCATTTTTATCCAGTGATGATTGTCGGCGCGGAAGATATAGACCTTTACGGACGGGTTGTTTTAGAAAGCGAATAGGAAGTGAACAACAAAGATTTTATAACAGAACTCTCAAACAGGTCGGGGTATTCCGTCAAAGATACCTCCGACCTAGCGGCTTCACTCTTGAAAGAAATGTCTCGACAACTGGAAGAAGGAAATCCCATTTACATACAGGGATTCGGGACGTTTGAGGTAAAAAAGAAAATGGAGCGGATTTCGGTCAGCCCTATCACCAAACAACGAATGTTGGTGCCGCCCAAGTTAGTGCTTTCTTTCAAACCCAGCAATACGCTCAAAGACAGATTCAAGTAACCCCCACTTCCCTTTTTCCTCATTTATCACGCTTATGGACGAAAAACAGAACATACAAGATTTGTCGGATATGCTTTCCCAACACCATGGACTCGCCAAGGACGCAGCCGATGATTTTGTACGGGAGTTTTTTGACCTGATAAAATCCTCCTTGGAAAAAGACAAATATGTGAAGATTAAAGGATTGGGGGTATTCAAGCTTATCAGCGTAGAGCCGCGCGAGAGCATCAACATCCAAACCAAAGAGCGTTTTGAGATTCC
Source organism: uncultured Bacteroides sp. (assembly GCA_949288585.1). GTDB lineage: Bacteria > Bacteroidota > Bacteroidia > Bacteroidales > Bacteroidaceae > Bacteroides. Next base: position 77,582 of record CASEKR010000001.1, read on the forward strand.
CGGTTACACAAAGGTTTCTTTTATCCCCGACAATTCCCTGAAGGAAGCTGTCAACAAGCCTTTTTCCCATTTCGAGACGGTGCCCCTGAACGAACATGTCGTATTTGAAAAAGCGATAGAAAAAGACACGGAAGAGGCCGGTATTGCTCCTCAAACACCCCAGAAAAAACCTCTACGTCAATCCAGGAATAAAACAGTGTCCGCCATAATAGGCGCAGCAATCCTCCTGTTAAGTTTGCTTGGCTGGCTTTTGCTCAGGAACAACCATGCAAAAAGCGCTCCTCCCATCCCCGTCTTGCCGCCGGATACGTCTTATACCGATTCTGTGCCGTCTCCTGTTCATTTCCCGTCTTCAAATGACAGCATCTCTTTGCAATCTTCCCATACTAATATATTTATATTATAAGAATGCACGGAGGTTGAACGTATAGAAAGGAGGGCGTATCAAAGCGGGAATGTCCCGATTCTTTACCATCCTCTATTACTCTTAATTATCCCCGCAGAAACACTTAAGTATTTCCGTCAAAACGCTTAAGCATTTTCAGAGTTTTTCTTAAGTATTTTTGGAAGAAATACTTAAGTATTTTGTAGACTTGTAACAAATTTATATTCAAATATTTACAATGTAAGGATTAAAAAACAGCCATTCCTTCCATTCCGAGCTTTTTTTCTTGTGTCCAGACTTTTCTTAACCGGCGCGTCGCAGCGTCCACCCCTCAATAAACATAGGCATATTTACCTTTTCAAATGGCAGCAAATCTGAAAGTAGTTAAATCTAAAGATTTTGCATTGTTTTTTCACTAAAATTAGTTGGTATGGTTAATTTATTGCCGTAATTTTGGAAGCTCAAAAGAAACAGAGATTGGAGAAATGAATAGAAAGTAAACATTAAAAAACAGATAATTTTATGGCTGGAATAGTTGATATTCGCGAATTGAACGAATTGATTGAAAGGCAAAGCACTTTCATCACGAACCTGACAACAGGAATGGATCAGGTTATTGTGGGACAAAAGCACCTGGTAGAATCCTTATTAATAGGGTTGCTGTCCGATGGGCATGTCCTGCTGGAAGGCGTGCCTGGTTTGGCAAAAACATTGGCCATCAAGACACTGGCCTCGCTAATTGACGCACAATACAGTCGCATCCAGTTCACGCCGGATTTGTTGCCGGCAGACGTGATAGGTACCATGATATATAGCCAGAAAGATGAATCTTTCCTTGTGAAGAAAGGGCCCATCTTCGCGAACTTCGTATTGGCCGATGAAATCAACCGTGCGCCGGCCAAGGTCCAAAGTGCCTTGCTGGAGGCCATGCAAGAGCGCCAGGTGACTATTGGCAAAGAAACGTTCCCCCTTCCCGAACCTTTTCTGGTGATGGCTACGCAGAACCCCATCGAGCAGGAAGGCACTTATCCGCTCCCCGAAGCCCAGGTCGACCGTTTCATGCTGAAAGTAATCATCGACTATCCAAAACTGGAAGAAGAGAAACAGATTATCCGCCAGAACATCAACGGAGAAAAAAACTCAGTAAAACCAATTCTGAAAACCGATGAAATCATCGAAGCCCGCAAAGTAGTGCGCCAGGTCTATCTGGATGAAAAGATAGAAAAATACATCGTCGACATCGTTTTCGCCACGCGTTACCCGGAAAAATACGATCTGAAAGACCTGAAAGGCATGATTGGGTTTGGAGGCTCACCGCGCGCATCCATCAATTTGGCTTTGGCCGCGCGAAGCTATGCGTTCATCAAGCACCGGGGCTATGTCATACCGGAAGATGTCCGTGCCGTGGCCCACGACGTCCTGCGCCACCGCATCGGTTTGACCTACGAGGCAGAAGCGGACAACCTGACTTCGGACGAAATTGTAAGCCGGATATTGAACAAAGTAGAAGTGCCTTGATGCTCTTGGACGGATGGAAACGACTGAATTATTAAAAAAAGTTCGCCAGATTGAAATAAAGACCAAGGGGCTGTCCAACAACATCTTTGCCGGACAATACCATTCCGCCTTCAAAGGTAGGGGAATGGCCTTCTCGGAAGTGCGCGAATATCAATTTGGCGATGACATACGTGACATCGACTGGAACGTGACCGCGCGCTTCCACAAGCCCTACGTGAAGGTGTTTGAGGAAGAACGCGAACTGACCGTCATGCTTTTAGTGGATGTTTCCGGAAGTCTGGAGTTCGGCACGGTCAAACAGATGAAGAAGGACATGGTGACAGAGATTGCGGCCACATTGGCTTTCTCTGCCATTCAGAACAATGACAAGATTGGCGTGATATTCTTCTCAGACCACATTGAGAAGTTCATCCCCCCCAAAAAAGGGAGAAAGCATATACTTTTCATCATCCGCGAGTTGCTGGATTTCCAGCCTGAAAGTCGGCGCACAAACATCCGCGTAGGGCTGGAATACCTGACCAACGTCATGAAACGCCGATGCACGGCCTTCATTCTGTCTGATTTCATCGACCAGGAAAGCTTCCAAAACGCGATGACGATAGCCAACCGGAAACATGACATGGTAGCCATCCAAGTCTATGACCGCCGCGTGGAAGAACTGCCCCCGGTGGGACTGATGAAAATCAAAGACGCGGAAACCGGCCACGAACAATGGATTGACACGTCGTCAAAAGCTGTACGCCGAGCCCATCACGAATGGTGGATAAACAAGCAGGCTGAATTGAACGAAACCTTTACCAAAAGCAACGTGGATAATGTTTCAGTGCGTACAGACCAGGATTATGTGAAAGCATTGATGAACTTATTTGCTAAACGAAACTAAAAACAAAAGAATGAAAAGGAAAAGCATTCTGTTTCTTGTTCTATTGTTGTCCATCATAGGGGGACCAAGAGCTGTGGCGCAATCTGTAATTGTGGATGCCACCATAGACTCTTTGCAAATCTACATCGGCGAACAGGCCAAAATCAAGCTTCAAGCCACTTTCGATGCAGACAAACACGCTGTCTTTCCTGTCTATCCGGACACATTGGTACGGGGGGTAGAAGTACTGGACATCGCCAAACCAGACACACAACTGCTAAACAATGGCCAACGTGCTGTCGTGACGCAAACCTATACAATCACATCCTTCGATTCCGCACTTTATTACCTCCCCCCCATGGAAGTGCTGGTGGACAACAAGCCCTATTATTCCAAAGCCTTGGCATTGAAAGTCTATTCCATGGACGTACCGATAGACCCCGAAAATCCGGAACAGTTTTTCGGTCCCAAAACTATCATGAAAGCCCCCTTCGCATGGGAAGACTGGTATGTAGCCATTACGGCAGCACTCCTGTTCACCCCGTTTCTTTTGTTGTTGATATTCCTCACCAAACGAATCCGGGACAATAAGCCCATCATCCGCAAAGTGAAGGTCGAGCCCAAACTGCCGGCCCACCAAGTAGCAATGAAAGAAATAGAACGCATCAAAGCCGAGAAAATCTGGCAAAAAGGACAACCCAAAGAATATTATACGGAACTGACGAATGCCCTACGCACGTATATCAAAGAACGTTTCGGATTCAATGCCCTGGAAATGACATCATCGGAAATCATCTCCAAGTTAATGGAAATCAAAGATAAGGAGGCTATTGCTGATTTGCGCGCACTCTTCCAGACCGCAGATTTGGTGAAATTCGCCAAGCATAACCCGATGATGAATGAAAATGATGCCAACCTGATCAATGCGATTGATTTTATCAACGAAACTAAAGAAAAGGAAGACGAGAACGCCAAACCGCAACCTACAGAGATTACTGTGGTAGAAAAACGTTCGTTGCGAACCAAACTGTTATTAGGGGCAGGCATCTTGGTACTGGTCATGATTCTGGTAGGTTCTATCATCTATATCGCCTCCGAACTGTATAACTACTTTGCCTGAATGTGTGTATATGAGTCAACATATTTATAATGTATTGAGCCATGGTCTTTGCTAATATCGGATATTTATTCTTGCTAATATTACTGATACCATACATCGTGTGGTATATCATGAAGCGGAAAAACAATGAAGCTACGCTCCAGATTTCGGATGCACGAGTATACGCTCATGCTCCCAAAAGCTATAAGAACTACCTGCTTCATGTGCCTTTTGTATTGAGAATCATCGCATTGATATTGGTCATCCTGATTTTAGCACGTCCACAAACGACAAACAACTGGCAACAAAGCGAAATAGAAGGCATTGACATCATGCTGGCCATAGACGTCTCGACAAGTATGCTGGCCGAAGATTTGAGGCCGAACCGGCTGGAAGCAGCCAAAGAAGTAGCTGCGGAATTTGTGAACGGACGTCCGAATGACAACATCGGCATTACACTCTTTGCAGGAGAAAGCTTTACACAGTGTCCGCTGACAGTTGACCATGCAGTCTTGTTGAACCTGATTAAAGATGTAAAATGCGGGCTCATTGAAGATGGAACAGCGGTCGGCATGGGCATAGCCAATGCCATCACGCGGCTAAAAGATAGCAAAGCCAAGTCCAAAGTCATTATCCTTTTGACTGACGGAACGAACAATAGGGGAGACATATCCCCCTTGACAGCAGCAGAAATGGCTAAAAGTTTCGGCATCCGTGTCTATACCATCGGCGTAGGAACAAATGGCACAGCCCCTTATCCCTATCCCGTAGGCGGCTCTGTGCAATACATCAATATCCCGGTGGAAATAGATGAAAAGACACTGACACAAATAGCAGGGATTACCGAAGGCAACTATTTCCGCGCAACCAGTAACTCAAAATTGAAGGAAGTTTATGAAGAAATTGACAAATTGGAGAAAACGAAACTGAATGTAAAACAATATAGTAAGCGTCAGGAAGAATTTCAATGGTTCGCTTTAGCTGCCTTCCTCTGTGTGTTGTTTGAAATATTGTTGCGCAACTCGGTTTTGAAAAAAATCCCATAAGCCACACTCATGTTGAACTATCGTAAAAACTCATTGCTATGTTTCGATTTGAAGAACCTACATATTTATATTTACTACTACTTTTACCTCTGTTGGCTGCATTCTATCTATACTCCAATTACAGGAAAAAGAAGGCCATACGCCGTTTCGGAGATCCTACATTGATGATTTCCCTGATGCCAGCGGTCTCAAAGTATCGCCCAGATTTGAAATTTTCCATCATGCTGGTTGTCATAGGCTTGTTTGCGGTCCTATTGGCCCGTCCACAATTCGGCTCTAAATTAGAGACAGTAAAAAGACAGGGCATAGAAGTAATTATCGCATTGGATATATCCAACTCGATGCTGGCGCAAGATGTTCAACCCAGCCGTTTAGAAAAAGCCAAACATATTATCTCTCAATTAGTGGATAAAATGCAAAATGACAAAGTCGGTATGATTGTCTTTGCAGGCGATGCTTTCACACAATTACCTATTACGAGCGATTATATCTCAGCCAAAATGTTCTTGGAAACGATTGATCCATCTCTCATCTCAAAACAAGGAACGGCCATTGGCGCTGCCATAGAATTGGCAACACGCAGCTTTACGCCCAATGAAGGAATAGGGCGCACAGTTATTCTTATTACAGACGGAGAGAACCATGAAGGAGGTGTAGATGAAGCTATTAAACGAGCCACAGAAAAGGGCATTCAGGTGAATGTTCTTGGCGTAGGCTCACCGGATGGTTCACCCATCCCTATAAGGGGAGGAAACGATTACCGCCATGACCGCGAGGGGAATATTATTGTAACACGTTTAAATGAGCAGATGTGCCAAGAGATAGCTCAACAAGGAAAAGGCATATATGTGCGGGTGGATAACACAAACAATGCCCAAAGAGCCATCAATAAAGAAATTAATAAGTTGGCCAAGGCCGATGTGGAAACGCAAGTTTATACCGATTACAATGAACAGTTTCAGGCTGTCGCGTGGATTATTCTCATTTTATTGTTAGGCGAGATGCTGATTTTGGAATGTAAGAATCCTTTATTCAGGAATATACACTTGTTTTCCAAATAGAGAACCATCTCGGGGTAGATATTATTTTTTGAAAACGATTGGATGAAAATTCATATGATAAATAAAAAGTATATTTGGTTAATGTTAATGCTTCTTGCCTCAATCTCTGTCTGTGCTCAAAAAGCAGAACGGGATTATATCCGCAAGGGCAACCGTTTCTTCAAAGACAGCATTTATATCGATGCAGAAGTTAACTATCGAAAAGCACTGGATGTAAATCCGCAGTCTACTATCGCCATGTTCAATCTGGGGAATACCCTTTTGTGGCAGAATAAGTTGCAAGATGCTATGGAGCTATATGCCAATGCGGCCCAAATAGAGAAAGATAAAAATAGAAAAGCTCAAATTTTCCACAATATGGGAGTCGTATTCCATAGTCAGAAAGAATATGCGAAAGCAATAGAGGCCTATAAAGAATCGCTCAGAAACAACCCCAAAGATGATGAAACCCGCTACAATCTAGCTTTGGCTCAAAAAATGCTGAAAGATCAGCAACAAAATCAACAGAATCAAGATCAGTCTCAACAACAGAAACAGAATCCCAACCAAGATAAAAAAGAACAAAACCAAGAAGAAAAAAGGCAACAACAGGAGCAGCAACAAGCGCCAGAACCAGAAAAGAAAGAAAACCAAATGTCAAAAGAGAATGCAGAACAGTTATTGAATTCTGTGATACAAGACGAGCAAGAAACACAGGATAAAGTGAAGAAACAACAAGTTATCCAAGGAGCACACTTAGAAAAGGACTGGTAACAAGTAGATTAATAAAAATAATTCGAAATGACATATATGAAAAGAATAATTTTCTTATGCTTCCTCCTACTAACGATGGGAGTATCTGTATGGGCTGATGAAGAAGTTACATTTACCGCTACTGCAACACCAGATGCCGTTGCAGTGGGCGACCAGTTTCGTTTGTCATATACCATTACAACACAAGATGTAAAAGATTTCCGGGTGCCTTCTATCAAAGGATTCGATGTATTGATGGGTCCCAGCCGTTCGCAGCAAAGTAGCATACAAAGGATTAATGGGAAAACGACTTCTACCAAAAGCATTACTTTTACTTATATTCTTTTAGCTACTTCCGAAGGTAATTTTACAATACCTGGCGCTACAATTATGGCTAATGGCAATCAAATGGTTTCCAATTCCGTAAATATCAAGGTTCTGCCTGTAGATAAGTCAAACCAAGGAAAGAATGAAGAAGTGCCAGGAAATACGACCATTTCTAACAATGATTTATTTGTTACAGCCTCCGTCAATAAGACACGTGTATATGAGCAAGAAGCGATTTTGTTGACATACAAAATATATACTTCGGTGGATTTGAGGGCTTTCGACAATATTAAATTACCTGATTTCAAAGGCTTCCACTCGCAAGAAATTGAATTGCCTAACAATAGGAAATGGGGACTGGAACATTATAAAGGACGTAATTACCAGTCAACCATCTATCGGCAATTTGTGCTCTTCCCGCAACAGACAGGAAAACTAACCATTGACGCAGCCCGTTTTGATGCTTCTATTGCAGTAGTATCCAATCAATCAATAGATCCTTTTGATGCTTTTTTCAATGGAGGAAGAAATTTTGTAGAAGTAAAAAAATCGTTGTTTACTCCCAAACTTACTATTGACGTACAATCCCTCCCAGCAAAACCGTCTAATTTTTCGGGTGGAGTAGGAGAGTTTGACATTACCTCGTCCGTCAATGCATCTAATATCAAAACCAATGAAGCTATCACGATAAAATTAGTCATTTCCGGTACTGGAAACCTGAAGTTGTTAACCAATCCAGAAGTGAAATTTCCGGAGGATTTTGAAATATATGATTCCAAAACTGAGAACAAATTCCGGTTGACCAATGCAGGTCTCTCAGGCAGTAAAGTGATTGAATATTTAGCTATTCCCCGCAACCCGGGCGATTATAAGATTCCTGCTATTGAATTTACTTATTTCGACATAAAATCGCAGTCCTATAAGACATTAAAAACTGAAGATTACCAGATTCATGTAGAAAAAGGAACAGGAGATGCTACACAAACAGTAGTCAATTTTTCAAATAAAGAAGAACTGAAAGTATTGAACGAAGACATTCGCTTCATTAAACAAAATGACGTTGTATTAGTCCCGCGCGGACAATTCTTTTTCGGAACATTCGTCTATTGGATGCTTTACATAGTTCCACTAATTATATTCATTATTCTTTTCATCATATACCGCAAACAAATTGCTGCCAATGCTAATGTGGCAAGAGTGCGTATCCGCAAAGCCAATAAGGTAGCTGTGAAGCGATTAAAGTTGTCTAGAAAATTCTTATCTGCAAACCAGAAGAATGAATTCTATGATGAAGCCCTGAAAGCTCTTTGGGGGTATGTCAGTGATAAACTTAACATTCCAGTATCTCGTCTTTCTAAGGACAATGTAGAAGATGAACTTCGGAACTACGGCGTGAGCGATGAACTGATAAAGGATTTCTTGGATGTATTAAACAATTGCGAGTTTGCTCGTTTTGCTCCTTCTGAAATGAATCTAAGCATGAATAAGATTTATGAGGAAGCATTGGCAATCATCAGTAAAATGGAAAACTCTATTAAACATTGATTGGAAGATATGAAAAAAATATTATTTATCACCGTTATATCATTATTCTCTACTTTTGCCAAAGGGCAGACAAATTTGGATACAGCACAAATCGAACGTGACACATTGGCAGTAATGTCCCACGAACATTTTGTGAAGTCGCAAGATGAAATCGTAACAAAAATCATGGGCGATAGCGCATACATGCAAGGAGACTATCTGACAGCCATCCAAGTATATGAAACTCTGCTTCAACAAGGAGAATCTGCTGAAATATATTACAATTTAGGGAACAGTTATTATAAATCAGGAAACATTGCCCGTGCCATTCTAAATTATGAACGCGCACTATTGCTTCAACCTGACAACGGAGATATCCGTGTCAATTTGGAAATAGCCAACGCTAAAACAATAGATAAGGTAACACCTATACCAGAAATTTTCTTCATTACCTGGATTAAATCGCTAATAAACAGCCTAAATATCGACGCATGGGCCAAAGTCGGAATTATTTCATTTATCTTATGCTTAATCGGATTAGGCATATTCTTCTATGCAAAAACTGCTAAATGGAAAAGAGCAGGATTTATTGGGGGAATTATCCTGTTCGTTTTCGTAATATTATGCAATATCTTCGCCTTTCAACAAAAAAAGGCTATCGCAATACGCAATGAAGCCATAGTCCTTTCTCCGAGTGTTACAGTGCGGAGTACACCAAGTGAAAGCGGCACAAGCCTTTTCATTCTTCATGAAGGACATAAAGTTGAAATTAAAGACGGTTCAATGCAAGAATGGAAAGAAATTCGCTTAAAAGATGGCAAAGTAGGATGGTTGCCTGCTTCAACCATAGAAATCATTTAAAATAAAAAATAGAACTGCTTTAACTTGCTTGAACAGATTTTTTTTGCTATGTTTAGGCCGTATTTAGTTACCATTAAATTTTTAACCTCTAAAATTGTAGATTATGAGAGCTATAACTTTTAACGAACTGCGCAAAATTAAAGATTCATTGCCTGATGGCAGCATGCATAGAATAGCAGACGAATTAGGATTAGACGTCGATACTGTCCGAAACTTCTTTGGAGGACAAAACTTTAAAGAAGGCAAAAGCGTCGGAATCCATTTAGAGCCAGGTCCGGATGGCGGCTTAGTCATGATTGATGATACTACGGTCTTAGACATGGCTTTAAAGATTTTGGATGAAATAGCCCAAAAGGCAAATAGTGAAATGTAAATCCATATCATAATCATAGAAATCCCTCATTTATCATTAAAAATGGGGGATTTTTTATGCCCCCACCTTTTATTAAACATAATCATTATTATTTATAAACAAGGGTTCGGGAGAAGAGACGAACTTGCTTTTACAAATATTAAAGCTAATCAACGGAAAACAAGATGCTATTTCGTTCGAAAGCGTTATATTCACTGCGTAAAACAAATATCGACATCATATGGTCATTAATCTGATAACATTTGTCTCGCCGTTGCATCCAGAAACTACTGTTCATGGATGCCATACAATATTATTAGCTGAACTGGAAAAGTATTTCACACTTCGCTTTATAGATTACCGAAGGTTGTCGACACTCTGTGCAGATGACTTCTGTGTGGTGTTTATTGCTACGGGTGGCGTTGAGCAACTGGTCATCCAGCATTTTGAGCAACTGCCCCGCCCAACGTTGTTATTGGCCGATGGCATGCAAAATTCGCTGGCGGCAGCTTTAGAAGTATCAGCCTGGTTACGTATCCGTGGCATCAAGAATGAAATCCTGCACGGGGAACTTGCGGGAATCATCAAGCGAATCTTTGTGCTGCATGCCAACTTCAAGGCGCAGCGCAAGTTAGCCGGTTCGCGCATTGGAGTCATGGGGCTTCCCGCCCCGTGGCTCGTTGCCAGCGAAGTGGACTATCTGCTTGGCAAACAACGCTGGGGCATCCAGTTTACAGATATTCCGTTGGAACACATCTATGATTATTACCGCCAGGTGACGGATGATGAAGTTGGCGAGGCTTGTGCCAATGTGGCCACAAATGCCTTGGCTTGCCGGGAAGCTGCTCCCGAAGATGTGCTGAAAGCCATGCGCCTGTATCGGGCCATCCGGCGCGTGGTAGATGAAGAGCATCTGAATGCGCTGACCCTGAGTTGCTTCCGCTTGCAGGAGGAAACGGGAACGACAGGATGCCTGGCGTTGGCACTGTTGAACGACGAGGGCATTCCTGCCGCCTGCGAGGGAGACCTGCAATCTGTCTTCACGATGCTGGCCGTGCAGGCAACTACCGGCCAGGAATCGTTCATGGCCAATCCGTCAATGGTAAACGTGCGCACGAACGAAATAGTGTTCGCGCACTGCACCATCGGCTTGAAACTGACCGACCGCTATATCTTGCGCAGCCATTTCGAGACGCAGGCCAGCATCGGCATCCAAGGGTTGGCTCCAACGGGAGAAGTGACGCTGGTAAGATGTGGAGGGGAATGCCTGGACGAATATTACCTGGGCACGGGGGTGCTGACGGAGAACACGAATTACGTCAATCTTTGCCGAACCCAGGTGCGCGTCCACCTCGACACGCCGGCCGACTATTTCCTGAAGAACCCGCTGGGCAACCACCATATCCTCTTGCCGGGCAACCACGAACTGGTCATCAACGACTTTTTCCAGACAAACGGGTGCCGAAGGACGCGCTGACCTCACTCGTCATACAACGCCTCCGCCGGCTGCACCCGCATCGCCTGGCGGGCAGGATACCAGATGCCCAGCACAATCATCAACGCCATCAGCACCCACGTCATCGCAAGGGCCCAGAGGAAGCGGGCAACATCGAACGGCATCCGCTCCACGTCCACCAGTTCGGCCAGGCCCACGTTGAAGGCGATGACGGCGGCGGGCACGGCGGCCAGGGTCAACAGCAGCAACCCCTCGTCCATCAGCCGGCGGAACACCCCTCGGCGGGTGCTGCCGAAGGCCATGCGCAGGGCTATCTCCGAGCGGCGGTGCTGCGTGCGGAACCAGAAGGTGCCGATGACCCCCAGGAAGATGTTCAGCATCAGGAAGCCGATGACGCAGAGTTGCGTGCGCGCCTCGTTCACGTCGTCCATCTCCAGCATGCGTTGCAGGGCGGTGAAGGGCTGCACGTCCAGCAGGAAGACGTTGCCCAGGGTGTAGAGGCGGTCGGCGTCGTCCAGGAGTTTCTCCATGAAGTCCGCCCCCATGTCGGCCTCGGGCGTGAGGCGGAGGGACACCTGCACGTACAGCGGATTGCCCAGGTTGATGATGTCGGGGTCACGCAACTCATACCCTACTATCGGCCCGCCCCACTGCTCGGTGGTCTCGAAGTGCGACCAGCGCATCGGTTCGCAGATGCCCGCAATCTTGAAGGTATAGGTGCCGTCGCTTTGCGTGTAGTCGCACTCGTATCCCAGCAAGGGCAAGGCATCGGCATAACCCATCTTGGCATACCGGGTGGCAGAGACATAGTTGCGGGAGACGATGACGTTGCGGTCCGAGCGGTGCAGGACCTCGGCCAGGGAGTCGGGGCTGGTGGTGGACACCTTGCGCCCGTCCGCCGTCTGCACGGCCACCCCCTGCACGCGGAACATCCGGAAATAGTCCGGCTGCCCCCAACGCAGCATCGCGTGGGTCAGCACGCTGTCGATGCGCAGGTTGAAGCTGTTGCTCCCGTCAATATACGGGATACTGTTCTGCGACACCGCCACATATTCCACGCCGGGACGGTGGCGCAGGCGTTCCACAATCTCCAGCAGGTTCCTCATGTCCGCCTCGGCGTCGTCATCAGGCCGATAGCCCTCCGCCTGGGGCGTGAGGCGGTTGAAGGAAAGTTCGTAGCAGTGCTCCGTGTCGAAGCCCATCGGTTGCAAGTAAGTGCGGACGGTGACATACGTCCAGTCCACCAGGTACCACATCACGGCGAACACCACCAGCAGTTCGACGGCCAGCCAGAGGTTGGCGCGCCGTTCGTTTCGTATTTGTCTCAACAAGTCGTTCATTATTCTCAACAATTTAAGTAGTTTATCCTATACATTCCGGGGGCACTACGGTGAGGGTCGAATCGTCACCGTAGTGACGACCTCCTCTTCACTAGGGTGACGGAGCCGTGCTCACTACGGTGACGGAAGCATCGTCACCGTAGTGACGATTTCAGCCTCACCAAGGTGAAGATTCAGCCCTCACCGGGGTCTCGGTCACTCCTTCTGATTGATGGCCTCCACGATGTTCATCCGGGAAGCCCGCCACGCCGGCAAGGCCGAGCTTAACAGGTTCATTACCAGGCAGAAGAAGAATGCCGCGAGGAACACCCACGGGCTGAGCAGCTGCCCGGCGGTCAGCGTGGTCTCGCCCGCCAGGTAGGCGTTGGCCGAGGTGCCGAAGAGGAATCCGTCGAGCAGGAACGTGGCCGCATAGCTCAGCGCGAGGCCCAGGACGCCCGCGAGGATGGTGAGTAAAAGATTCTCAACAAAAACCTGCCGCAGCAGTTCCCCGCCCGTGGCGCCGAACGCCTTGCGGACGCCAATCTCGGCCATGCGCCGCCGCATCCGCGAGTGGGTCATGCCGCTCAGGTTGATGGCGGGGACGATGAGCAGGATGAGGAATACGGCCACGTAGCGCAACACGACCGACTGCGTGTCCGGCGTCTCGGCCCACGTGCGGTAGAGGTGGGTGAAGTGCGTGTCGGGCTGCCCCAGGTAGAAGACGCCGTAATCGGGCTGCGCGTCGTTGTACCGCTGGCGCAGGCGTTCGCACTCCTCGCGGATGGCGGGGAAGTCGGCGGCATTCTTGGCCAGGATGGCGGCGTGCATCGGCCCCATCAGGTTGTAGCCCCAGGTGTTGGCCTCGGCGGTGCCGCAGGTGTAGGGAATCCACAGTTGCGCGTAGCTGTCCGCCGCCAGCATGGAGACGTCGGCCACGACGCCCGCCACCCGGTAGTCCACGTGGTTCAGCAGCAGATGCCGGCCCGCCACGCCGTCCGTCTGCCCGAAGAGCCGCCGCGCCACGTGGGCCGCAATGACCACGCGGGGCAGGGCGCTTTGGAAGTCGGCCTCGCTGAAGGGTTTCCCGTCCAGGAAGCGGAATTGGAAGACGCGCCAGAAGTCGGTGTCCACCTGCCGCATGTCGGCCGTCAGCTTCTGGCCGGCGGGCAGGGAGACGCGCACCTTCTCCACGTCGGCATAGAGGGTGACGGCCTCCGGCGTGGTGAGCACCTTGAAACATTCGCGGCCCGTCTGCACGGACATGCGGCTGTTCATGCCGCCATCGGTCGCGCCCTTGGGACGGGCGGTCATGTTGGGGACGTAGAGCGTGCGGCTGCGGTTCACCTCGGGGGCGCAGTCAGCCGTCCGCGCCCTGAGGGTGATGACCACCACCATGATCATGCAGATGGACAACGCCGTGCCCAGCAGGGAGACCCACGTGATGACGGGGTTCTCGCGGAGGTGGTAGAGGGATTGGAGGAAGTATTGTCGGAACATATCGGTTGGTAAATGATAATTTAGTTGACGAGTTGACAAGTTAACAAGACTACGAGGACAGGGACAGGGCTTATCACTTGTAAATCTGTTTACTAACAGGCCTCGTTGCCTCGTTAACTCGTCCCCTTGTCAACTTATAAATTCCTATTTTCACTCATCATGCAACGCCTCCGCCGGCTGCACCTGCATCGCCCGGCGGGCGGGATACCAGATGCCGATGGCAATCATCAGGCCGATGAGCACGAAGGAGGTGCCAGCGCAAAGCAGCAGTCTCCCCCACTCCAACGTCGTGCCGTTGTGCCAGGCGTTCAGTTCGGCATAGGCCAGGTTGAAGTCAATGACAAGGGCGGGTATGGTGACTATCAGCAGGAGGGAGAAACCCTCGCTGAGCAGACGGGCAAAGACAGCACGGTTCGTCGCCCCGTTCACCTTGTGCAAGGCAATCTCGCCTCGGCGTTGCTGCGTGCGGAACCAGAACGTGCCCAGCAGACCCAGGAAGATATTCAACAAGAGGAAGCCCAGGCCGATGCAATAGTTGCGCAGCTGGTTCATCTCGCTCTGCTGGTAATTGCGGCGGATGTCCGTGAAGCTGCGGATATCGGCGATGTAGATGTTGCCAATGCGATACTGGCTCTCACTATCTGCCTTCAGGCAGGCGATAAAGTCATGGTCCTGCCCTTCCTTCACGCGGACACACAATTCGCAGTCCGAGTCAATCCATCCGCCGCCTATCAGTTCCAGGTTGTAGGCATAGCTGTAACAGAAACGGGCTTGCTGGAAGTCGTCGTAGCGCACCTCTTGCAAGGCCGCCCCCAAGCGGTAGTTACGCGTCGTGTCGCCGAAGAGGTGGAAACCCTCCTTACCCACAAGCGAGGTGGCGCGGATGCCATAGTGGCGGAACAGGTTGTCAGAGACCAGCACGTCGCCCCGGCGGAGCATCTCGGTCAGTTGTTCGGACGTTTCGCCCTGCGTGCCCCGGTAGCGGAAGACGCGCGGAAAGTCGGGCGTCACCAAGCGACGGATGGTCCAATTGGGCGAGCGCAGGGTGTCGAACATAATGCGGTCACTGCTGTTGCTCCCATTGTAAGGATAAGAGTTCAGCGAGAAGCTGACAGCCTCCACCTCCGGACGGTGGCGCAGGCGTTCGCCCAGTTCCGCCACGTCGGCCTCTTCGTCAGCCTCAGGTTGGTAGTCGGGACTTTTATCGGTCAGGCTGCCCATCTGGATGAGGTAGCAATGCTCGGCGTCGAAGCCGCGCGGTTCAAGATAAGTAGCCAGGCGGCAATAGAGCAGGTCGACGATGTACCACATCACCACACTGACCAACAGCAGTTCGAGGGCCAGCCAGAGGTTCCCACGCCACTCGTTACGTATCTGTGTGAATAGTTTCTTTTGCATAAACAAATGATAATTTAGTTGACGAGTTGACAAGTTAACAAGACTACGAGGACAGGGACAGGGCTTATCACTTGTAAATCTGTTTACTAACAGGCCTTGTTGCCTCGTTAACTCGTCCCCTTGTCAACTTATAAATTCCTATTTAGTGTAGCCTCCCTCCTATCGCCTCCACGATGTTCATCCTTGACGCGCGCCAGGCGGGCAGTCCCGAACTGAGCAGGTTGAGCACGAAGCAGAACAGCAGCGCCCACCCAAATGTCGAGGCATGCAGCAGGATGGAGGCATCCACCGTGGGAGGGTTGAGCGTCGCGCTGTACTCCTGGGCGAAGAAAACGCTGTCGCCCATATAGGCGAAGGCCACACTGAGCAGCAAGCCCACGATGCCCGCCAAGAGCGTGACAATGAGGTTCTCGCCCAATATCTGCCCCATCAGTTCGCCACGGGTGGAACCGAAGGCACGACGTACGCCAATCTCACTGACTCGCTGGCGCAGGCGGCTCTGTGTCATGCTGCTCAGGTTGATGGCTGGCACGATAAGCAGAATGAGGAAGATGACCCACCGTTCGCGCCGCGCCGACTTCACGTCCGGCTCCCAGTTGGCAGCCATGGCGATGGAGTTCTTCTCTTGGTCATAGGGACGATTGCGGCTGATAAACTCCCAGCCATTCTCGCCAATCACCCGGTTGTAAGCCTCCAGCCGACGGCCACACTCCGCGCGGATGGCGGGGAAGTCGTCGCGGTCCTTGGCCAGGATGGTGCACGACATCATACCCATCAGGCCACCGTTCCACGTGTTATCCGCCTGGCCGGTCGACGTATAAGGAATCCAGACCTGCGCGTATGCCATGTCGGCCAAGGTCGACACATCTTGCACCACGCCGCAGACGCGGTATGGCGCATGAGCCAGGAGAAACTCACGCCCGGCCACATCGGTAGTGCCGAACAACGAGCGAGCCACACTCTCGGTGACGACGGCCACCGGCTGCCCGGCATCGAACATGGCACGGTCATAGGGCTTCCCGTCAGTGAAGGCAAAGTCGAACACGCGCCAGAAGTCGTCGTCCGTCTCCTTCACGTCCACCGCCGTGGCAGGTTGGTTGGGCAGGTTGACGGGCGTGACTGTGGTGCCGACAGTATAGATAGTAACAGCCTCGGGCGTCTCTAACGACTTATACAACTCGCGCCCCGTGCGGGCACTCATGGGGCCGTTACTCGTGTTGCCCTCACCCCATTTGTCATAGCCGATGCTGCTGTAACGCACGTGCAGGAAACGGTCGCGGGCCGACTCCGGCGCAAAGGGAGCTACCTTGACCTGCTGCATCATCACCACCAGCATGATGAGGAAGATGGACAGGGCCGTGCCTAGAATGTTCACTGTGCTGATGAGCGGCTGCTGGCGCAACTGGCTCCAGGCTTGTTGGAAGTATTGCTTGAACATGGCTTGTCTCATTTTTCTTCTATATGCAGTCCTTTGGTATCCAAGTCACCGATGCCGCCACGGCTCAGGTTGGCCGAACGGGCGTTGCCACGCAGGGTGACGCTGCCCACACCGTGCATGGAGGCATTCACATAGTCGCAGTTCACGGTGATTTCCGCATCGCCCACGCCATCCAGATTGAGATCGAGGTTGCGGCAAGCGAGGTTGTCAATCTCCACTTCGCCCACGCCGTCAATGTCAATGTCCAGGTCGCCGTCCAGCTTCAAGGCACCTTCGCAACGGAAGGAACCCACGCCCCGGAACTCAATGCCGTCCAGGCTCGGGGCGGACAGATAAATCATGCCCCCGTTGTTTCCCCGTCCGGATTTGCCCTTAAGACCGATGTGCAGCGTCCCATTGTCGGAGACGGAGGTCGTGGTATGGTTCACGTTCTTCTCCTTGCCTTCGATGCGCAGGGAGTAGTTGTCCGCCTGGGTGAAGATAATCTCGCCCACGGCGGTGATGTCTAGGGCGTGGAAGGCTTCGACCTTGCGCGTCTGGGTGACACGAGCATTCCCATCCCTGGCGCATACGGCAGTGGCACAGAAGAAAGCCAGGGTGGCAGCCAAAAGGGCATAAATTATGGTATTCATAATGATATGTTGCTTGTTAAATGATAATTTATATGCGCGCTTTGCGCGCAGTAGTTAAAGAAGTTAGAAGAAGTTATTGCCCGCCAAAGGCGGGCTAAGGAGTTAAAGCCAATAGTAAGGCATTGACTTTAACTTCTAACGGAGCGAAGCGAAGTGATAACTTCTTTAACTCCTATAACTTCTCCGGCGGCCTCCGGCCGCTAAATTCCTATTTACCCCACCAAGTGCCCATCGAAGAAGTGCACTGTGCGGCTGGTCAGTTTCGATTGGGCTTCATTGTGCGTCACCATGACAATCGTGCGGCCGTCCACCCGGTTAAGCTGCTGGAGGATTTCCATCACCTCGGCACCCATCTTCGAGTCCAGATTGCCGGTAGGTTCGTCGGCCAGGATGATTTCCGGGTTACCGACGATGGCACGGGCGATGGCCACACGCTGGCACTGACCGCCGGAGAGTTGCGTGGGCATGTGGCGCATGCGGTGCGTCATGCCCACCTTGGCCAACACCTCTTCGGCCAGGCGGCGGCGCTCCTTGGCACCCACCTTGCGGTAAAGCAACGGAAGCTCCACGTTGTCTATCACGTTGAGCGAGTTAATCAGGTGGAACGACTGGAAGACAAAACCCAGGTTCTTGTTGCGGAAGGCAGCCAGTTCCTTGTCTTTCATGTGCGAGGTATCCGTGCCCGCAATCTCCACCGTGCCTGTCGAAGGCACGTCCAGCAGGCCCATGATGTTCAGCAAGGTAGACTTTCCGCAACCGGAGGGTCCCATGACACTCAGGAACTCCCCTTTCTCTACTTCCATATTGACGTCCTCGAGGGCGAGGGTTTCTACTTCGTCGGTACGATAGATCTTGGTAATGTTTGTTAGCTTAATCATTGACATAGTACTATTGTTTTTACTGGTTTATTATTATTTGATTTTATTACTTGCTATTCGGTTCTGGAGAATCAAATGCTGTGCCAAAACGGTAAGTATCTAATTCCTTTATGTTTATCCGTCCATCAGGGTGTCCGATACCGGACGCTCCTGTCCGCTTTCGGTGTACGCCTACTCGTCGCGCAGGGCCTCGGTGGGCGGTATGCGGCTTATCTTCCTTGCGGGGATGTAGACGCCTATCGACACCACCAGCAGCAGGACGACGTAAACGATGAACGACACGATGAAGAAGTGCAGCCAGAAGAAGTCCGTCCAATACTCCGGCCGCAGGATGTCCCAATACATCGCCCCTCTGGAGAAGCCCTCGCTGATGCCGTATTGCAGGTAGATGAAGCAGCCGACGAGCGTGCCCACGGTGGTCAGCACCGCGCCCTCGCCCAACAGGAGGCGGACAATGTGCCCCGGCGTGGCACCGAAGGACAGCATCACCCCGACCTCTTCCCGGCGGGTGCGGGTCTGGAGCCAGAAGGTGCCCACCACTCCTAAGCAGAGGTTGACCAGGAAGAAGACGGCCACCAGCAGGTTGCGCCGATAGATGGGTGTGGTACTCCACGACTCGGACTCGGCAATGCCCTGGCGGTAGGTCTTAAGATCGCGGGCATAGACGTTGCCGGCACGGAGGTTCTGGAGCATCCAAGGCTTGAAGCCATGCTGGAAGCGTTCCTGGCTGACGCCCTCCTTCAGCCGGACCAATATCTGTGCTTCGCCGGGCACGCAGCCGGCCATTTGGGAAGGAGTGACAGGACGGAAGGCGATGGGCACAGGGCGCTGGTAGCTATAAAACTTGGTTGCCCCTACCGTGCCTATGATGTTGATATAGGTAGTGTCTGTTTCCGTGTACTTCCTCCAGAAACGTTTGTGACGAGGGTCGTCGGTATGGAAGATGTAGTCCAGGGTGTTCGCATCTATCACCAGGTCTTTCTCGCCATAGGAATAGTCGGACAGTTCGGCTGGAGACAGGCCCTTGCCGGGGCGGAAGCCATAGGTCTCGAAGAAATGGGTGTGGGGCAGGAAGTCGACCAGGTAGACATTGGTGCCTTTGCCCGTGGTATCGCCTGCGGCCTGGTAGGTATTGGTGCTGCTGCCCTGCGAAGCGGGGTAACTGAATCCCAACAGGGGCGTAGCCTGTTCCACGTCGGGATATTGGCGGACGCGTTCCACCAAGTGGAGGTAGGCATCCATGCGGGCATCGAGTTCATTGGCCACAGAGTCGTAGCCGGGCGCCGAGCGTTGCAGCACGTCCACAGACAGGAGGCAGAGGCGGTCGGCATCGTAGCCCAGGGGAAGCATACGGTCGTGCGTCACCACGATGACGGGGTCGAAGATGGCCCACGAAAGGATGCACACCAGGATGAGTTCGGCCAGCAGCCAACCATTGCGCTTGCGGCGGGCCCAGAGGGTTTTGAGTATCAGTTTAAACATCTTTTAATGACGAATTAAGGATGATGAATGAAGAATTATCTGTGCTCATAGAGGGAATAGACGATGGGCTTGCGCAACGACATCCATGCAGGGAGCAGGGCAGAGAGCATGTTGAGCAAGACGCAGAGGACGAAGGCGCACAGGAAGACCAGCGGCGCAAAGAGCATCTCGCCGCTGACGTAGGCATTGGCTCCCTCGGGGACAGCCTCCGCGTAGTCGTCCAGCAGGAAGAACAGCCATTCGCGCCCGGCATAGATGGCCAGCCAGGCAATGGCCAGCCCCAACAGGCCGCCCAGGAGGGTGAGCAGGAGGTTCTCCCACATCACCTGCCCCAGCAACTTGCTACGCCCCGCGCCGAAGGACTTGCGCACGCCCATCTCCGACAGGCGGCTTTCCATGCGGCTGGCAATCATGCCGCTCAGGTTGAGGGCGGGCACCAGCAGGAGGACGAGGAGCATCAGGCCGAAGTAGCGCACCTTGGCCCAGAAGCTGAACTCCTGCGCCGGCCATTCCTGGAAGACGCTAAGCGTGTGGGTGCGCGGCTGTTCCCACAGGAGCATCTCCCATTGCCCCTTGTGCTCCAGGTTAAGGCGGCGCGTGACGTCCTTCACCTCGGCTTGCAGGGCCTTGGCCTGCGCGTCGTCCTTCACCAAGAAGGTCAGGCTAAAGGCACCGAGATAGGGGAACAGGCCGGAACCTTGGGGATAGCGGTAGCCGGGGTCTACGGTATAGGGCAAGTAAACCTGCGCGTAGGACCGAGGGGTGAGGTAGCTGCCGCCCCGAACCACGCCGCACACCCGGTATTGGACATAACTGAGGGAGAAGAACTTTCCCACGGCACCTTCTGCGCTGCCGAAGAGCCGCCGCGCCAGGTCGTCCGTGATGACGGCCGTGCGGATGCCGCTCTGCAGGTCGCTGTCTGTAAAGGGGTTCCCTTCGAGGAAGCGGAAGGCATAGATGCGGAAGAAGGCAGGGTCGACCATCTTGATTTGCGGACGGAAGTCGCCGCTGCGGTCTGCGGGCTGGATGTAGGCATTCTCCGTGAATTGCCAGGAAGCATACTGCGCGGAGATGGTCTCCACATTCTCGAAGCGCAATGCCCAGTCCTGCAAGGCTGTGTATGACAGGCAGGATTGCCAGGTGCTGTTCCCATCGGTAAACTGGGCATTCTCCAGGTACAACGTCCGGCTGCGGTTCACCTCCGGATAGACCGGGGCGAGCTTCACGTAATAAATCATCGCCACAATCATCGTCATGGCAATGGCCAGCCCGGTGCCTGCGATGTACAGCCCGCTGAAGAGCGGGTTCTGGCGGAGCAACGCCCAGGCTTGTTTCAAGTAGAGTTTAATCATAATATATAGGCATTAATAGTTACCATATAACAGTATCAGATACCCTTCGTCAGCAGTATCAGATACCCTTCGTCAGCAGTATCAGATACCCTTGCTTAACAGTATCAGATACCCTTTATCAACAGTATCAGATACCCTTGCCCAACAGTATCAGATACCCTTCATCAGCAGTCACAGTGACCCTTCATCGACAGTCACAGTGACCCTTGATAAAGGGCATTTACTCCTCGTGCAACGCCTCCACGGGCAACGTCCGCGCCGCCCTTTGGACGGGTATCCAGGTCCCTACCAGCGCGGTGAGCAGCAGGACGGCGTAGGTCAGCGCCGTCACCCAAAGGAAGTGCGGCACGGGGCGGTTCTGTGCGTAGGCTGGGTCGGGCACGAAGTCTTGGGGAAGGACGTGACCTACAATGATTCCCTCGTAAAACCCGGCCACTGACACGTAGTTCACCACCACGAGCAGCGCCAGGGCGTAGGCCACCGTCACCAGCGCCGCGCCCTCGCCCAAGAACTGGCGGGTGATGCATCCCACGGATGCCCCCATCGAGCGGCGGATGCCAATCTCCTCGCGCCGGGCATTGGCACGTATCCAGAACGTCCCGGCCATGCCCAGGAAGATGCAAAGGAGGGCGAAGCCGCCCAGGGCGTATTGCAGGCGCAGCTTGTTGGTGATGCCGGACGAGAGGGCTTGCCGACGGCCATACTCGGCGAAACTCTGCATCCCTTCGTAGAAGAAGTTGCCTTGGGACAGGTGCGGGGCCACCTCCTCCTGGAAGCGGGCCTCGAAGGCATCGGGGTCCACACCGTCCTTCAGGCGGAAGACGATGGGATACATCAGGCCCATGAGGGAGGGTATTTCCATCACGTCCGCATCTGCCTTCACCATCAAGGGGTAAGGTTGCTCGGAGGTGTAATGCTTGTAGTTATGGAAGACGGCGGCCACCTCGTGAGGCTGCTGATGGTCGGAGTCGAAGTAGACGGTGCGCCCGGCTGCATCTGCCGTGCCGAAGAGGTCGAGGGCCGTGCGCTCGGAGATGGCCACCATGTCGCGCTGGGCAAAGTCGGCAGGCAACTGGATGCGTTCGCCCGTACGGACATCCCTCATGCCGTAGGCCAGCGGCAGGTCGCTGCCTTCCTCGGCAACGAACCGGTATTGCTGCACGTGCACCATCACCGTGTCGGCATTGAACAATTGCATGCCATTCCACCCCATGCCGTTCGGGAAGCTGCTGAATGCCGCGATGGACACGGCCTCTACCTCGGGGCAGGTCCTCACGGTGCGGACAATGCTCAGGTAATGGCGGCGCATCTGTCCGGCACTGTCCTGCGCGGCATCGTACTGGGCAAAGCTGTTGTCGTACTGCCCCAGTTGGAGGACGTACATGCCCCGCGTGTCTCCTCCCTGCGGGATAAGGCGGTTGGCGGTCAGTACATAGATGGGGTCGATGACCATCCACAAGAAGAAGCCGGCTATGAGCAGTTCGATAAATATCCAGAGGTTCTGCCGGCGTTGGTTCCATAGTTGGTGTAAGAGTATCATTGTTTTTGGTGTGTTAGTAGTTGACAAGGGGACGAGTTAACGAGGCAACAAGGAATGGAGTTTATGAGTTGAAAAGACCTCGTAGCCTTGTTAACTTGTATCCTCGTCCACTAATTCATCGTTTCGCATACAGTTCCTGCACAATCGTGTGCCTCAGCCCCCACCACGCGGGCAGCAGGGCAGACACCACATTGAGCACCAGGCACAGCCCGAAGGCGCAGAGGAACACCCAGGGGTTGAACAGCATCTCCATCGTCAGAAAGGGGATGGGCAAGTCGGTGTTCACCTGGGCATCGAACAGCGTCAGTATCCACGAGCCGGAGGTGAGGACGATGACGTAGCAGAACGCCAGCCCCGCCACGGCGCCCAGCAGGGTGAGCAGCAGGTTCTCCCACAACACTTGGCCGAGGAGCGTGCTCCTTCTTGCACCATAGGCCTGGCGGATGCCCAACTCCGCCATGCGACGATCCATCCGGCTGGCTATCATCCCGCTCAGGTTGACGGCAGGGATGATGAGCAGGGCCAATACGACGTAAAGCAACGAGCGGAACAGGCCGCCCAGGTCCGGCGCAGCCAAAGGGTCCGTGCGGAAGGACGAGAGGGCCGCGTCGTCGGGCTGCCCCATCAGGTCATTGACGACATCCCGGCCCGCATTATGGCGGCGGAAGGCTTCGCACACGGCCTGTTTCAGTTCTTCCTTATCTCCGGACGCATCGGCCAGCAGATAGTAGGTCAGATTGCCCATCAACGGGTTCTGGCGGTCGCGGTAGTCCACATAGTCAGAGAGCGAGAGGGGCATCCACACGTCCGCCACGGCATCGGGCGTGGCAGACGACACGTCCTCCACCACCCCGCTCACCGTGTAGGGATGGCCTTTGTAGAGAAACGTGCGCCCTGCCGCATCCTCGGTGGCAAAGAGCCGACGGGCAGTGGACTCACTGATGACGGCGGTATGGCTGCGGGCTTGGTCTTCGGCCTCCGTGAAGGGCTTCCCGCTCAGGAAACGCGGCGTGAAAACCTGCCAGAAACCGACGCTGACGTACAACGTATGCACATCGAACACCTGCTTCTGCCCCGGCACGCCCACGCGACACCCCATAGGCACATTCTCGCAGGTCATGGCCATGGCCTCCAGACGGGGCAGGCTGTCCAACAGGCCGGCTACATCGAGACTGAACCCGGCGCCGTGCCAGTTGTCCGGCTGACCGGACGGATACCACTTCAGGTACTTCAGCACCACGGTCCTGTCCCGGTTGTACTCCGGGTAAATGGGCGCGGTCTTGACGTAAAAGATGATGAAGACAGTCATCGTCAGCGCGATGGACAGTCCCGTGCCCACCACGTAGATGGACGAGAAGAGGCGGTTTTGACGAAGCATCGCCCAGGCTTGCTTGAGGTAAATCTTCCACATAAGTTCGTTCACTGCTTCAGTTTCAGGCTCTTTCTATTCTTGTATTGACTCATATCGCTGACGACTACCTGCTCGCCCGGTTCCAAACCGCTGACGACCTCGACATACTCGAAGTTGGAATCGCCCAACAGAACCTTGCGTTTCTCCAACTCCCCGGCACCGGTGCGTACGAACAGTTCGTACTCTCCACGACCGACGTAGTAGGAGGCGTTGGCCAGCCGCAGGACGTCTTCCTTGACGGCGTTCATCACATAGACATCCGTCTTCAGTCCCGAACGCAGGCGGGGATGGTTGGCTTCTTCCAATTGCACGGCGAAGCTGATGACACCGTTCTTCGAGAGGGGCGTGACGCTGCTCACCTGCCCTACCAACTGCTCGCGACCAATCTTCACCACGGCCTTGCCGCCGGCTGCCACACGGTCGCCGTAGGTGTCGGCAATCTCCCCCTCCACCTTGAAACGGCTCAGGTCGGAGATGATGGCTATCTGCTCGCCCTGTCCCACCTGCTGGCCTATCTGGTTATTGATATAGGTAAGGATGGCCTTGCGGGGCGACTTCACCTGGGCATCCTCCAGCGTACGACGCGTCTCGGCCAGGCTCTTACGGAAGATGGAGAGTTCGAGTTCCTGGACCTTGTATTCGGCATCGAGCACTTCTTGTTCGTTGGCATACTGCTGGCGCAACTGCTCCAATTCCAACTGGGCCACGTTGACGCTGAGTTCGGCCTGGCGCACCTTGTCGGTGGTGCCGGAACCGAGGCTGTCGAGGTACTGCTCGTTGCGAAGCTCCACGCGCATCCGGTTGAGTTTCATCTCGGACACTTTGATTTGCATAGCCAGGTCTTTGAGTTTAGTCTCGTTGTTAACGCGCAACTGGCGCAATTGGTATTCCCGCATCTGCTCTTCATCCAATTGCTTGCGATATTCGGTCTCAGCACTCTGTAAGTCCAGTTTCAGCAGAGGTGTCCCAACATCGACGCTGTCGCCGCCTTTCTTGTAGACTTCGAGGATGCGGGTACTGATGGGGGAATTGATGATTTCCTCGAAGGCGGGGACTACCCTGCCGGAGGCGCTGACACTGACTTCGATGGTGCCCTGGTCGACAGTGGAGAAGACGATGTCCTTCTCCTTGACGCCGGTGCGCATCAGGGACGTGAGCACACTGACGACAATGACGATGATGGCGATGCCGATGCCGTAGCGCATCAGCCTTTTGCGGCGCTCGCGTTGGCGCACTTCTTTCGGAATTTCTCTATCCATATCTTTTCGGTTTTGTGAGATTGCTTGTACGGACGATCCGCTGCGTGAAGCGGACAACCCACGAAGATAGGAACGAAATCCGTGCCAAAAGTGCAACAGACTGTATTCCAGCCAGGAGCATAAAGAAAGGGTGTCCGGAATCGGACACCCCTGTACATTTTCGGATAAGACGTACCGGTCAGCGCAAGCGCAGGCGCGTACCCACCTCGGGCACATAATCGTCGTCGCACTTGTTCATCTTGTAAAGGTTCTTCAGGCGTATGCCGAACTTTTGCGAGATGGAGTGCATTGAGTCGCCATCGCGGACGATGTATTCGCGATAGGGTTTCTGCGCCTTCTTGTTCTTCTTCTTCAGGTAGATGATGTCGCCCGGTTCGAGGGTGTATTCCTTATGAAGGTCGTTATACTTGACAAGTTTCTTCCAACTGATGTCGAACTCCCCGCCCAAGAGTCGGAAAGTGTCCCCCTCGCGGGCAACGACGTAGACAAGCCCGTTGGCCAAATAGGTCTGGTGAGGATTGGCCAGCCAGGGCTTTTTCTTCAACAACTTGGCCCAGCGACGCGCCTCACGTTTGCTCATTCCCTTGCTGTCATACTTGTAGAGTTCGTAGTCTTCAATGATGGTGATAAGGCGGTTGGCGTAAGAAGGGTCGGTGGCGTAGCCCGCCTTCTTCAGGCCTTTTGCCCAACCTTTGTAGTCAGTAGTCTTCAGTTTGAAGAGAAACTGGTAGCGGCGGCCTTCTACGAGAAACTTCGAGTGGTCTTCATAAGAATCTTCCACCTTGCGATAGGCCCGGAAACATTCGTCCTCGGCATCGTCGTCGTGATAAACTTTGCGGCCGCGCCATCCGTGGCACTTGATACCGAAATGGTTGTGGCTCTTCCGGGCGAGGAGGCTGCGCCCTGCCCCACTCTCCAGCAGTCCCTGCGCGAGGGTGATACTGGCAGGGATTTTGTATTTCTTCATCTGTTCAATGGCCAAGGGAGCGTATTCTTTGATGTAATCGTTATAGGCAGTATTTCGCCGCTGGGCATGACCGGCGGTTGATACGGCAATGGCAAGCAACAGCAAGGCCAGGGTTCGGAAGGTCTGTCTCATATTGGGTTTGTTCATTGAATGGGCTACAAATGTCCTGAAAAATCGGGAGAAATGCAATAATCTCCACAAATATTCCTGCGGGAAAGGCCGATTATTGGCACAAAATACCTACATTTGGGCAAGAAACCGTTAATACATTATATATATGGAAGAACTGGAAATCAAAACCCATGTCCGAGTCTACCGTTATGAAGAACTGGCGGAAGAAGACCAAAGGCTTGTGGACGAAGCGCGCGAAGCTACACGCCGGAGTTATGCACCCTATTCGCATTTCCACGTGGGTGCAGCCGTAAGGTTGGCAAACGGGACTGTCGTCAGTGGAAGCAACCAGGAGAACGCGGCTTCGCCTTCCAGCCTGTGTGCCGAACGGACAACGTTGTACTACG
Source organism: uncultured Bacteroides sp. (assembly GCA_949288585.1). GTDB lineage: Bacteria > Bacteroidota > Bacteroidia > Bacteroidales > Bacteroidaceae > Bacteroides. The sequence continues at coordinate 104,499 of CASEKR010000001.1, forward strand.
CCAACTCGCAATATCCGGACCAGGCAATAGACACGCTGGCCATTGCCGCGAGGGACGAACATGGGAAGTTCCTCCGCTCGCCCATCACCCCGTGCGGAGCTTGCCGCCAGGTGATGCTGGAGACAGAGGCGCGCTCAGGCAAGAAAATGCGCATCCTGCTCTACGGGACGAAACATGTTTACGAACTGAGGGGCGTCAGCAGCCTTTTGCCCCTTTCATTTGACGCTTCGTCAATGAAATAAGAAGGATAGTTGGGATATACGGACTATTTTGCTTACATTTGCACCGGGAAAACATCAAACCGTCGCACTTATGACACAAGACTACCCTTCTGTCCTCCTTATCTATACGGGAGGGACTATCGGCATGATTGAGAACCCGGAGACGGGCGCACTGGAGAACTTCGACTTCGACCACCTGTTGCGCCACGTGCCGGAGTTGAAGAAGTTCAACTACAATATTTGCTCTTACCAGTTCGACCCACCTATTGACTCGTCGGATATGGAACCGGAATTGTGGGCCAAGATAGTCCGCATCATCGACGGGCAATACGCCCATTTCGACGGCTTCGTCATCCTGCACGGCACGGACACCATGGCCTATACGGCGTCGGCACTGAGCTTCATGCTGGAGAACCTGGGCAAGCCCGTCATCCTGACCGGCTCGCAACTGCCCATCGGGACACTGCGGACGGACGGCAAGGAAAACTTGATTACGGCTATCGAGATTGCCGCCGCGAAGACGGAAGACGGCCGTCCCGTGGTACCGGAGGTGTGCATCTTCTTCGAGAACGAACTGATGCGCGGCAACCGGACAACAAAAATCAACGCCGAGAACTTCAATGCTTTCCGCTCTTTCAACTATCCCTCACTGGCAAAGGCCGGTATCCACATCCGCTACAACGACCACCTCATCCGCCGACCCGACCCACGGCGCCCGATGAAGCCCCACTACCTGTTTGACACGAACGTAGTCATGCTGACGCTCTTCCCCGGCATCCGGGAAGGCATCATCGACTCCGTGCTGCACGTCCCCGGGCTGAAGGCCGTGGTACTGAAGACATACGGCTCGGGCAATGCCCCCCAGAAAGACTGGTTCATCCGCCAACTGAAGGATGCCACAGAGCGTGGCATTGTCATTGTCAACATCACGCAGTGTCCCACAGGCGCGGTGGAGATGAGCCGCTATGAAACCGGCCTGCAGTTGCTCCAAGCGGGCGTCATCAGCGGATACGACAGCACGCCGGAGTGCGCCGTGACGAAACTGATGTTCCTCCTCGGCCACGGACTTTCATTGCAAGAAGTGCGCCGGCTGATGGACTCGAACCTGGCAGGCGAAATCACCAAGGAAGGCGCTTTATAAACTCATCGGTTATGAAAGATCCGGACACGGAGAAAACGTCCAAAATGAAGGAAACACCAGTTTTTTTGAATATTTGCAACGCAACACATTGGATACAAAGCTGTTATATTCCTACAGAAACACTTAAGTATTTCGGAAGAAATACTTAAGTGTTTCTGCGGAATAAGTCAAGGGAAATGGGAAGCGATAAAAAGTCAAGACATTTATTTTCGCCACAAGCGCGTCATGTCTTCCAAAGTCTTCCCCTTCGTCTCTGGCACGAGACGCCACACGAACAGTGCCGCCAGGAGACAAATGCACCCATACAAAGCGTAGGTAAACCAATGACCGAAATCAGCATCAGCCTCGGTCTGCATGTTGAACATCGGCACGAACGACGCGCTGACCAGCCAGTTGAATATCCACTGGAACGCAACCGCGATGGCCACAGCCGTGCCCCGGATGGTGTTAGGAAATATCTCTGCGATAAGTACCCAGCATATAGGCCCCCACGACATCATGAACGAAGCACTGTACAACATGATACTGAGCATGGTAACCATCTCTAACCCTGCTTCGCCAAAGGTCAATGAGACACCGAATGCCCCGACTGCCATGCCGATGGAGCCCGTGACGAGCAGCGGCTTGCGCCCCCAACGTTCCACTGTCAGAATCGCGACGAGCGTGAACAGGATATTTACCACACCCATGATTATAGTCTGCATCATCGGATTCTCCATCCCCATGTCCCCGAAGATACGAGGTGCATAGTAGAGCACGGCGTTGATACCAACTGCCTGCTGGAACACACTGAGCATAATGCCCACAAAGATAACCAGCACGCCGTAGGTCAGTACACGCTCCGTTTTCTCCGAGATAGTACCTTTGATTTCCTCCAATGTACGCTGCCCTTCGGCTTCACCATTGATGCGTGTCAACACAGCCAAAGCCTGGTCGTCGCGTCCTGCCATAACAAGGTAGCGCGGCGTCTCAGGAACGAAGCAAATCAGTATCGCGAACAAACCTGCAGGTACGGCCTCGCTGCCGAACATATAACGCCAGCCCGTCTCAATGGTCCAAGGGTCGCTGCCAGCCACGACAGCATTCACCCCCTGCCCCACTGACTCAATGACCGGATTAGTGTGCTCACCTAGAATGAGGAAGTTGACCATATAGACCACCAACTGGCCGAAGATGATGGCAAACTGATTCCACGAAACCAACGTGCCACGCACACCGGACGGGGCGACCTCGGCAATGTACATGGGACAAATGGCTGACGCAAGGCCTACTCCCACACCGCCGATGATGCGGTAAACATTGAAGGCGATGAGCAACGGATAGCTGGGAGTCCCATGTTCGAACAATAGGAACTCCGGCTCCATTGACCCAAGGGCGGAAATGAAAAACATTATGCCCGCAAATATCAGCGAGCGTTTCCGCCCCCAATGGGAAGCCATATAGCCCGACACAGCACTCCCCAGAATACAGCCAATAAGCGCGCTGGCACACGTGAAGCCATGCCAACTATCTGTGTAAACGAAGTCCCCAGCACCGAGGAAGAAGGCTTGCAGCCCCTTCTCCGCACCCGATATGACTGCCGTGTCATACCCAAAGAGAAGTCCGCCCAGCACCGCGACAAGAACAATGGTAAAAAGATACGTTTTGCTTCCAGTACTTTCTAAACTATTTTTCATGATACATATTTATATATAATGTGTAAAGTGACGATAATAGATGACAAACAGGTACAAAAAAAGAATGGAGAATACCGACGGAAGCAAAAGAATGCCACCATCGGCACCTCCATTCTTAAGTATTAATCCTTAATTTTCTAATTAAGCGTACATGCTTACAATAGTCTCATACAACTCCTGCTTGCCACTGGTCTGCTTAGGTTCGCCATTCTGCTTGGCATAGGCCACCACATCCTCCAACGACAGACGGCCTTCTTCGAACTCCTTGCCTTTGCCTGCATCGAACGAAGCATACCTCTCTGCCAACATCTTGCGGTAAGGCGACTCTTCGAGCAGCTTCGCGGCACTCTCCAACGCACGAGCCATGGCATCCATACCACTGATGTGCGCGATGATGATATCTTCCAGGTCTGTCGAGTTCCGGCGTGTCTTAGCATCGAAATTGGTTCCACCGTTTCCGAAACCTCCGTTGCGAATGACCTGCATCATGGCCTGTGTCAGTTCATAATTGTCAATGGGGAACTGGTCTGTGTCCCATCCATTCTGGTAATCACCCCGGTTGGCATCGATGCTGCCCAGCATCCCATTATCCACAGCTACACACAGTTCATGCTCGAAAGTATGCCCAGCCAAAGTGGCGTGGTTCACCTCAATATTCACCTTAAAGTCTTTATCCAAACCGTGTGCTTTGAGGAAACCAATCACGGTCTCTGTATCTGCATCATACTGGTGCTTGGTAGGTTCCATCGGCTTCGGCTCAACCAGGAACGTACCCGTAAAACCTTTGGCGCGTGCATAGTCACGAGCCATGCGCAGCATCATGGCCAAGTGCTCCTTCTCCCGACGCTGGTCGGTATTCAACAACGACATGTAGCCCTCGCGTCCTCCCCAAAAGACGTAGTTCGTACCGCCCAGTTCGATGGTAGCGTCAATGGCGTTCTTAATCTGTACCGCAGCACGTGCCACCACATCAAAATCGGGGTTCGTGGCCGCACCGTTCATATAGCGTGCGTGGCCAAAGACATTGGCCGTACCCCACAACAACTTAATCCCCGTCTCCTCCTGCTTGTGTTTCAGATAGGCTACTACCTCCTTGAGATTCTGCTCATACTGTTCGATGGTGTCGGCCTCCGTGCAAAGGTCAACGTCGTGGAAACAATAGTATTCGATGCCCAGTTTCTGCATTATCTCGAAGCCGGCATCGGCCTTGTGCTTAGCCGCCGTCACGGCGTCTGCACTGTCGTTCCAAGGGAACTTCTTTGTTCCCCCACCGAACTGGTCGCCCCCCTCGGCGCACAGCGTGTGCCACCAAGCCATTGAGAATTTCAGCCAGTCCTTCATTTTCTTGCCCATGATGACCTTCTCTGCATCATAGTAGCGGAAAGCCAACGGATTCTTACTGTCTTTCCCTTCGAACTTGATCCGCGAAATCTGCGGAAAATACTCTTTCTGTTCCATAGATACATACGATTTTATGTGCCGCCAAAACACGGCACGGGTTAATGATGATAATATTTAATGTGTATATTGTTTTCCAATGTAGGCTATCCGCGCAGAAGATGTTGCTTCCAACGCAAATATGCTTCGGCATAGGTGTCAGAGTCTGCGGGTTCAGGGGTGATGACCTCCAGTTTCTCCAACGAGGCGAAAGCTTCCGTGTGGTCGCGATAGATTCCCGCACCGATACCAGCCCCTTTGGCCGCGCCCGCCGCCCCGTCGGTGTCATATAATTCGATGGTCGCACCCGTCACTCCGGCCAGTGTCTGGCGGAACACCGGGCTGAGGAACATGTTGGCCCTCCCTGCGTGGATTTTCTTCACTGACAGTCCCATTCCTTCCATCACCTCAATACCATATTTGAAGGAGAAAACGATGCCTTCCTGTGCTGCGCGCAAAATATCCTCACGGCTATGTGTGTTGAAGTTCACCCCGTGGATGCTGCACCCGGTCTCTCGGTTGCCCAGCATCCGCTCCGCCCCGTTGCCGAAAGGAAGGATGCTGATGCCCTTGCTCCCGATGGGCGACTGTGCCGCAAGGTTATTCATATCGTCATACGAGATGCCTGCGGGAGCGACATTCCGCTTTATCCATGAATTGAGGATGCCGGTGCCGTTGATGCAGAGCAACACGCCCAACCGTGTCCGTCCCGGCCCGTGGTTCACGTGTGCGAAGGTATTCACCCGGCTTTGCGGATCGTAATCCACGGCACCGTTCACGCCGTACACCACGCCACTTGTCCCCGCCGTCGATGCAATCTCTCCCGGTTCGAAGACATTCAGCGACAACGCATTGTTCGGCTGGTCGCCGGCACGGTAGGTGATGGGAGTGCCCGCCTGCAAGCCTAATTCCTGCGCCGCTTCATCGCTCACCCTACCCTGTTCGCCGAAGGTCGGACGTACTTCCGGCAGCAATTCCTCGTCGAAACCATAATATTCCATCAGGAAATGCGCCACGCTCTCCTCGCGGAAATCCCAGAACATCCCTTCGGACAGTCCCGACACCGTTGTGCACACCTCGCCGCTCAAGCGCATGGCTATATAGTCTCCCGGCAACATAACCTTGTCAATCTTCGCGTACACCTCCGGCTCGTTCTCTTTCACCCATGCCAACTTCGACGCAGTGAAGTTCCCCGGTGAATTTAGCAAGTGCCCCAGGCATTTCTCTTCCCCTATCGACTCGAATGCCCGCTGACCCAATGCCACTGCTCGCGAGTCACACCAAATGATGGAGGGCCTGAGCGGCTTTCTCTCCTTGTCGACGCAGACCAGCCCGTGCATTTGGTACGAGATGCCGATGGCACGGATGTCCGCCCCCTTCACTCCCGACTCACTGAGCACGGCCTTCGTCGCCAACTTCAGGTTGTCCCACCACATTTGCGGTTCCTGTTCCGCCCAACCACTCCGTACGGCCAGAATCGGCGCCTCCGTCTTCGGATAGAAAGCCGAAGCCACGCATTTGCCGTCATCCACCCGCACTACGCTCGCTTTGACCGACGAGCTGCCTATATCATAACCTAATAAATACATAATACTATGCTTTTAATTGATTGTAATCCCTATCGTCTCGTCTTGTTGTAGATTTTCTTGTCGAACTTATAGAAACGTGCAGCACGGTGTGCCACTCCCTGTTGCCGTTCCTCCAACGGGATGACATACTCCATCATTGCTATCTTCTTATGAAAATTGCGTACGTCCACGCTCTTCCCGTACACCAACTCATACAGCGTCCGTAGTTGCGACGCCGTGAACTTCCTCGGCAACAGGTCGAACAACGCCGCCGGGTTCGTATCCACATATTGGCGGATATAAGCCAATGCTTCCCTGATGATGAGGTTATGGTCGAAGGCCAAGTCCCCCACTTCGTCCAGAGCCACCCAGCAGGCTTGGTGTTCTTCCAGTCCCCGGTTCAGCGCGCGGTCTATCTTCACCAACGACAGATAGGCGATGGTCACGATACGCTCCACCTTCGACTGCATGGCCCTTTCCAGCCAATGCACGTCCTTGGGGTTCTTCGTCCTGTCTTTCGAGCCGAACGCTTTGAATTGCACTAAGCTCACGTTCCGCAAGCCAGTCAACTCATTCAGTACACGGGCGGCGGCTTCGTCCAGGTCCTCATCCATATAAATAAGGCTTCCTGGCAGCTTCATATCGTGGAAGACTTCGCCGCCTTCTTCACACATGCGGCGCACCAAAAGGACTTTCAACTGTTCCCCGTCAAACCCTATTACCACACAATCCACTGAGATATGGTTGTTGGCCAAGGGAGGTTTTTGCATCAGATTCTTATTTTGCATGGCATATATTTGTTAATACGGCGCAAAGGTATGCCACTTTTCCTTCATTTGCAATAGAAGAAAGCATTCAGTTTATATGTTATAAAACACTATTCCACAAGGCAATATATATCATACCATATACAATAAATACAATAACCCTTATCTTCACATGCACAATATATACTTATCATACGCCGTACAAACAGTCTTATCATACGGACAACAATAAGAAAAGCGCCACAAAAAGTAAGAAAGAAGGAAGAAGAAAAGAGGACATCTGCACAAAAAGCCTCCATTCGTGCGGCATTTCGGGGAAAAAGGCCTAACTTTGCCCCATCTAACAAAATAACCTAATGATTAAGAAATAAAAAAGCAATTATGAAAGCATTTGTATTTCCCGGACAAGGTGCCCAGTTCGTGGGCATGGGAAAAGACTTGTACGACAACTCTCCCCTGGCCAAGGAACTGTTTGAGAAGGCCAACGAAATCCTGGGTTACCGCATCACGGACATCATGTTCAGCGGCACGGACGAAGACCTGCGCCAGACGAAGGTGACGCAACCCGCCGTATTCCTGCACTCTGTCATCTCCGCCCTCTGCATGGGCGAGGAGTTCAAGCCCGAAATGACCGCCGGGCACTCCCTTGGCGAGTTCTCCGCCCTGGTGGCTGCCGGCGCGCTGACGTTCGAGGACGGCCTGAAGCTGGTGTATGCCCGCGCCATGGCCATGCAGAAGGCTTGCGAAGCCCATCCCTCCACGATGGCCGCCATCATCGCCCTGCCGGACGAGAAGGTGGAAGAAATCTGCAAGCAAGTGAGCGACGAAGGCGAGGTCTGCGTGGCCGCCAACTTCAACTGCCCGGGCCAGATTGTCATCTCCGGCTCCATCGAAGGCATCAACAAGGCCTGCGAACTGATGAAGGCCGCCGGCGCCAAGCGCGCCCTGCCGCTGAAGGTGGGCGGCGCTTTTCACAGCCCCCTGATGGAACCCGCCCGCGCCGAACTGGCCGCCGCCATCGAGGCTACGGAAATCCACACGCCGAAGTGCCCCGTCTACCAGAACGTGGACGCCCTGCCCCACACTGACCCGGCCGAAATCAAGAAGAACCTCGTGGCCCAGTTGACTGCCTCGGTTCGCTGGACGCAGACGGTGAAAAACATGGTGGCCGACGGCGTTACGGACTTCACCGAATGCGGCCCCGGAGCCGTGCTGCAAGGCCTTATCAAGAAGATTGACGCCACAGTGCCCGCCCACGGCATCGCCTGACGGAAGAACCGGACAAATACATAGGAAAAGCCCGACGCCCCACAAAGCGCCGGGCTTCTTTTTGCCTCGAAGGGCTTGCATAACTGGAAAGAAGTCGCTACCTTTGTGGAAACAAAGGGAATCATTGCCGATGATTCATGGATTCATTGCCGATGATTCATAGAATCATTGCCGATGATTCCATGAAACATAACCGATTATAAAATTACTTTGCAGTACATTGTCTCGGGCAAGACAGCGGGAAGACCGCGCCGGGACAGTAAGAAAGGAGGAAAGAACATGGCTTTTTACCGAAAAAAGAAACTGAATGGCAAGTGGCACGCCCGTGCTGTCAATATAGGAAGACCCGCCACGACGGACGACGTGGCCAAAGAACTGTCGCTCATGTCCACCGTCACGCGGGCGGACACCTACGCCGTGCTCGCCTGCTTGGGCGAAGTGATGGGGAGGATGATGGCCGAAGGACGCTCGGTGAAACTGAAGGGCGTGGGCACCTTCTACCTGACGTGCCAAACGAAAGGCAAAGGGACAGACACACCCGAGGAGTTGAAACCCCAGATGATTACTGACGTGCGCGTGCGCTTCATCCCCGAATACGAGCGGGGGCAGAACCACAAAGTGACACGCCGCACCATGATTTATCCCTACCTGGAATGGGTGGACCTGGACGACATCTCCTCTCCGAAGAATGGAAAAGTGGAGGAATAAATGCAAATATTGCCTTCACTCTGTCAACTTAACAAATAAATCCACTATCTTTGCGACGCTAAATCGGACGAATATGGAAACAAACGAATATCTCAAGAAGGAAGAGAAGAAGCAACTGTTCAGCCTCTACCGCAAGTTGCTGCGCCTGTCGGGCGACACGCTGCTGAAGGACGATTGCCTCCGCGTGCGCCGCTACCTGGGCCATGCCCTCGAGGTGAACCCCGCACCCCGCGACGTGTTCGGCCTGAATCCCCTCATCAAAGACATGCAGACGGCGGTCATCGTGGCCGAAGAGATTGGCATGAGGCGCGCGTCCATCCTGGGCGTGATGCTGCACGACTCGGTGCGCACCGGCACCTATACGGCCGAGGAAATCGGGCAGGAGTTCGGCGAGGACGTGGCGGGCATCATCCGGGGACTCATCCGCGTGCAGGAGCTTTACCTGAAAAGCCCCAGCATCGAGTCGGAGAACTTCCGCAAGCTGCTCCTGTCCTTTGCCGAGGACATGCGCGTCATCCTCATCATGATAGCCAACCGCGTCAACGTCATGCGCCAGATAAAGGATGCGGAGAACGACGAGGCGCGCCTCCGCGTGGCCAACGAGGCGGCATACCTCTACGCCCCCCTGGCCCACAAACTGGGCCTGTACAAGCTGAAGTCGGAGTTGGAGGACCTCTCGCTGAAATACACCGAGCACGATGTATATTACCATATCAAAGACAAGCTGAACGAGACGAAAGCCTCGCGCGACCGCTACATCGCCAACTTCATCGCCCCCATCCAACGGAAGCTGGAGGAGGCCGGGCTGCACTTCCACATCAAGGGACGCACGAAGTCCATCCACTCCATCTACCAGAAGATGAAGAAGCAGAAGTGCCCCTTCGAAGGCGTGTACGACCTCTTCGCCATCCGCGTCATCCTCGACTCGCCGCTGGAGAAGGAGAAGCAGGAGTGCTGGCAGGTCTACTCCATCGTCACCGACATGTACCAGCCCAACCCCAAGCGGCTGCGCGACTGGCTGTCCGTGCCCAAGAGCAACGGATACGAGTCGCTCCACATCACCGTGATGGGTCCCGAAGGCAAGTGGGTGGAGGTGCAGATACGCACCGAGCGCATGGACGACATCGCCGAGCGCGGACTGGCCGCCCACTGGCGCTACAAGGGCATCAAGGGCGAAAGCGGCCTGGACGAATGGCTGACCTCTGTCCGCGAGGCGCTGGAGAACTCGGAGAGCGACCTCGAGGCGATGGACCGCTTCAAGCTGGAACTGTACGAGGACGAGGTGTTCGTCTTCACCCCCAAGGGCGACCTCTTCAAGCTGCCCAAGGGAGCTACGGTATTGGACTTCGCCTTTCACATCCACACAGCCTTGGGAAGCCGGTGTATCGGCGCGCGGGTCAATGGCAAGAACGTCCCCCTGCGCCACCATCTGCAGAGCGGCGACCAGGTGGAGGTGATGACCTCGGCCACGCAGACGCCCAAGCAGGACTGGCTGAACATCGTCACCACGTCGAAGGCGCGCACCAAAATCCGCCAGGCCCTGAAGGAAATGGCCGCCCGGCAGACGGACTTCGCCAAGGAGATGCTGGAGCGCAAGTTCAAGAACCGCAAGATAGACTATGACGACGGCACGATGATGCGCCTCATCAAGCGCATGGGCTACAAGGTGGTGACGGACTTCTACCAGGCCGTGGCCGACGGCGCGCTGGACGTGAACGACCTCATCGACCGCTACGTGGAGCAACTCCACCGCGACACCGCCGACACGCGCGACGCCGCCATCTACCGCAGTGCCGAAGCCTTCAACCTGACGCCCGCCACGCCCGACGAAGGCACCACGGGCAAGGGCAAGGAAGACGTCTTGGTCATCGACCAGAACCTCAAGGGGCTGGACTACAAACTGGCGCGCTGCTGCAACCCCATCTACGGCGACGATGTATTCGGCTTCGTCAGCGTCACGGGCGGCATCAAGATACACCGCACGGACTGCCCCAACGCACCGGAGATGCGCCAACGCTTCGGTTACAGGATAGTCAAGGCGCGCTGGGCGGGCAAGTCTGAAGGCACGCAGTATCCCATCACCCTGCGCGTCGTGGGCCACGACGACATCGGCATCGTCACCAACATCACCTCTATCATCAACAAGGAGGACGGCATCACCCTGCGCAGCATCAGCATCGACTCCAACGACGGGCTGTTCAGCGGCAACCTGACCGTCATGGTGGGCGACACGGGACGGCTGGAAGCGCTCATCAAGAAACTCCGCACGGTGAAAGGTGTGAAACAGGTGACAAGGAACTGACTATGAGATACGATTACAAGAAACAACTCCGCAGCTTCCGCTACGCCTGGCAGGGCATCCGTGCTTGCGTGGGGCGGGAGCAGAACCTCAGCTTCCACCTCATTACTACTGTGCTGGTGATTGGGGCGGGCTTCGCCTTCGGCATCACGCGGGGCGAGTGGACAGCCATCTGCCTCTGCATAGGCTTGGTCATCGGCGCGGAGTTATTCAACACGGCCATCGAGCGGCTGGTGGACCTTGTGTCGCCCCAGCGCACCCCCTTGGCCGGGCAGGTAAAAGACATCGCCGCCGGGGCGGTATTGGTGTGCGCCCTGGCGGCGATTGCCGTGGGATTGATTATCTTCGTGCCCTATCTGACACGCATCTTCTTATAGTATATCCGGGTAACGCTGGCATACAGCAGCACGGACACAGCCACCAGGCACAACGGCACGGCCGGAGAAATCTCTCCCGTGCAGCAGGCGGCCATCGCGCCAAGCAGCGCCCCGGCATCCGCAAACAGGTTGAACGTCATGTTGCCCGTGGCCCGCTGGCAATGGTGGGACAGCTTGACAAACATCCGCACCAACCACGGCGACAACGCGGCCAACAAGAACAGCCACGCCATCCCGCCCCGCATGGGCAACGCCGCCATCCCGCAGGCAAAGGCCAGCAGCCCCACGTTGAAGGCAGGAAGCACGGCACGCGGCAGTATGTAGCGGTCGGCACTCGCCACCGGCAGACCGATGGGCGCCCGGAAAGGCACATACAAGCCCGAAGCCGCCAACACGCCTATCGCCCCGGCCAGGACAGGACCCAGCCAATGATACGTATTGATGGGCATCAGCCACAGTCCGGCCACACTGCCCACGGCCATCCCCAGGCGGGAAATGAAAGCATAAGCCATGTTCGCCTTCGTGCGGTGGCCCGTATGCACCACGTCGATGCCCAGCGTGATGGCCGCCGACGTGGCCAGGCCGAAGCACATCCCCTGCACCAGGGCCAAAGCTGAATACTGGTGGGGCGTCGATACATAACCATAGCCGACGGACACCAGCAGCATCCCCACGAAGGGATAGACCAGCACATGCTTCCGCCGGAACTTGTCCGCCAGCCACGCATGGAACGGCCCCACCACCTGCATCCCCACCAGGAAAGGGACGCAGACCTCCACTGCCAGCCCCGAGCGCATCAGGGGCAGCAGCACCGCATAGGCCGACGCATAGAGCAGGAAGCCCACCACGCACACCAGCCCGAAGTTGCGGTTATAGAGGCGGGTATTGTCAATACTGTTCCTTCTCATTGGGGAAATCGAGGTTCTTCACATCGCTGACATAGCGGCTGATGGCATCCGTCATCACCGTGTGCAAGTCGGCATAGCGGCGCAAGAAGCGTGGGCGGAAACCGTTGTTCATGCCCAACATGTCCTGCACGACCAACACCTGGCCGTCCACATCGCCCCCGGCGCCGATGCCGATGACGGGGATGGCCAGTTCATGGGAGACACGCCCGGCCAATGCGGCGGGGACCTTCTCCAGCACCAGGGCGAAGCAGCCCGCTTCTTCCAGCAGGTGGGCGTCGCGCACCAGCTTCTCGGCCTCGGCCTCGTCCTTGGCGCGGACGGTATAGGTGCCATACTTGTTGATGCTCTGCGGCATCAGGCCCAGGTGCCCCATGACGGGGATGCCCGCGTTGATGATGCGTTTCACCGTGCCGATGATTTCCTCGCCCCCCTCCATCTTCAGGGCATCGGCATGGCTTTCCTTCATGATGCGGATGGCAGAATGTATGCCCTCCAGTTCGTCGCCTTGGTAGGAGCCGAAAGGCATGTCCACCACCACCATCGCCCGGCGCACGCCGCGCACCACGCTCTTGGCATGGTAAATCATCTGGTCGAGCGTGATGGGCAGGGTAGTCACATTGCCCGCCATGACGTTGGAGGCGGAGTCGCCCACCAGGATGACGTCCATCCCGGCACCGTCCACAATCTGGGCCATCGTATAGTCATACGAGGTCAACATCGATATCTTTTCGCCCCTCTGCTTCATCTCTACGAGGCGATGGGTAGTCACCTTACGGTTGTCTTCTGAAATGTATCCAGCCATGATTATAATGATTAATGGTTAAATGATAATTTAGTTGACGAGTTGACAAGTTAACAAGGCTACGAGGACAGGGCTTATCACTTGCAAGTCTGTTTACTAACAGGCCTTGTTGCCTCGTTAACTCGCCTCGTAGGTGAAGCCACGGAAGTCGTCTATCACCCGGTGGCAGAGCGGAGCGATGGCTTCGCGGGGATTGGTCGTGGCCACGCCGATGACGAATGCGCCCGAGGCCATGCCCGCCTCCAGCCCGTTGAAGGAGTCCTCGAACACGCAGGTCTCCGCAGGCGTGGCGCAAAGGGTGCGCATGCCCAACTGGTAGCAGTCAGGGTCGGGCTTGGAGCGTTGGAAATGCTCGGCGGTGAGGATGCGGTCGAACAGGGCGGGGATTTCGGGACGGTGGCGATAGACGGCGGCCATCTTCTGCTCGTTGGAACTGGTGACCACGGCCGTGCGCACGTCGTGGCGGCGCAAGTCGGCCAGGAAATCCAGCACGCCGGGCACGTAGTCGTAGGCCATCTGCCGTTCGTAGTCGTCCAGGGCCTGGGAGAGGCGTCGCTGCACGGCGGGCTCGGTGAAGTAGGCGTCATAGATATGCGCCAGGGTCTGCCCCTTGATGCGGTTGCCGAAGTCGGGGTCGCCCAGGAGTTCCTGTCCCATCTTGTCCCAGAAGAGGCTGTACTGGGGCTCGGTATCCACTATCACGCCGTCGAAGTCGAAGAGGACGGCCTTGCAAAGAGGGTTATCCATAAGTCTCCAATGCATTGTTGTTAAATCGGGCACAAAGGTCTGAAATCTATCCGAGAGATGCAAGATATTTCGTACCTTTGCGCGGTTTTTTATCACCCGTCAATTCCTATACATTATATAATATATAACGAGACATAAGCGTATGAACCAGAACAACCCTCATCTCATGGGCACGGAGCCCATCGGCAAGTTGCTTTTGCAATACTCCATCCCGGCCATCATCGGCATGACCATCGTGTCGCTCTACAACATCATCGACAGCATCTTCATCGGCCACGGCGTGGGCGCCATGGCCATCGCGGGCCTGGCCATCACCTTCCCGATGATGAACCTGACGGCGGCCTTCGGCAACCTGGTGTCGGCGGGCGGGTCGACCATCTCGTCCATCCGCCTGGGGCAGAAGGATATGGTGGGCGTCAACAAGGTGCTGGGCAACACGCTGATGCTCTGCATCGTCAACTCCGTAGTCTTCGGGGGGCTGTCGTTCCTCTTCCTCGACCAAATCCTGCGCTTCTTCGGGGCAAGTCCCGAGACCCTGCCCTACGCGCGGGATTTCATGCAGATTATCCTGGCCGGCACGCCTTTCGCCTACGTGATGATAGGCATGAACTACGTGATGCGCGCCACGGGCCACCCGAAGAAGGCGATGCTGACGTCGATGACCAGCGTGCTGGTGAACGTCATCCTGGCGCCCCTGTTCATCTTCCAGTTCGATTGGGGCATCCGGGGGGCAGCGCTGGCCACGGTGTGCTCGCAGTTCATCGGGATGCTGTGGGTGCTGAATCACTTCCTGGACAAGAAGAGCGACATCCGCCTGCAACGCCCCTACCTCAAGCTGGAGCGGCGCATCGTGGGAGACATCTTCTCCATCGGCATGTCGCCCTTCCTGATGAACGTGACGGCCTGCGTCATCGTCATCATCATCAACAACGCCCTGCGCCACCACGGGGGCGACCTGGCCATCGGCTCCTACGGCATCATCAACCGCCTCCTGATGCTCTACCTGATGATTGTCATGGGCCTGACCATGGGGATGCAGCCCATCATCGGCTACAACTTCGGCGCGCGGAAGCCCGAGCGGGTGAAGCAGACGCTGCGCCTGGCCATCACCTGGGGCGTGTGCATCACCACCAGCGGCTTCCTCATCTGCGAGTTGTTCCCCCACGCCGTGTCGGCCGTGTTCACCTCGGACGACGTGCTGATAGACATGGCGGCGCACGGGTTGCGCATCTGCGTGGCGATGTTCCCGGTCATCGGGGCGCAGATAGTCATCGGCAACTTCTTCCAGAACATCGGCCTGGCCAAGATGAGCCTCTTCCTGTCACTGACGCGCCAACTCATCTTCCTCTTGCCCTGCCTGCTGGTGTTCCCCTTGTTCTGGGGCCTGGACGGGGTATGGATGAGCCTGCCGGTGAGCGACTTGCTGGCGTTCCTGACGGCGGTGGCGGCGCTGTTGTGGTACATGCGGCGGCAGAAGCGGAAAGAGGCGGCCGCTTAGTCCGGGTCGCCCACGCGCAGCACCGTCTGGTCCTCCACGCGGTTGGCGCGCCGCAAGGGCCGGGGGCCGCTGGTGCACTGCGAGGTGACGGCCAGGCGGTAGGTGCCGGGCGGCAGGCTGGCGGGCATCTGGAGGCCGATGCGCGAGCGGGTGTTGTAGAAGCCCTGTATCTCTTGGGCCGTAAACCGGTGGACGGTGCGGCCCGTGGCGTCGTCCAGCAGTTCGACGCCGCGCTCGGGCAGGTCGCCGTGCATCAGGAGGTAGCGCCCGCTCAGGTAGACGTAGCCGCCGGGGGTGAGGCGCTCGTTGTGCGTGTGCGAGGCCAGGTCGAAGATGTCCGTCACGCGGGGTCCCTGCGTCCGCCCCAGGTCTTCGCGGAAGAGGGCGTGCTCGAAAGCCTTCTTCAGCAAGGGGCCGGGGGCGAAGGAGGCCGTGGCCGTGTTCTGCGCGCGGGCTGTGGGGGTTCCCCGGTCGGGGTTCCACGTGCCGGTCATCGAGGGCGCCAACCGTCCCAGGGGCGTATCCACGGCAAAGCCCTGCACGAGGGCGTCGCGCACGGCGGTCATCAGATAGCTTGCCGCCAGTTCCATCGTCATCGGGTCGAAGTGCCCGCGCGACCGCGTCGAGGCCCACACGGCCAGGTCCTTCATTTCCAACGTCCCTCTCAGCACGACGCGGGGCACATCCACTGCGGCATCGTCCTGCCCCGGCAGGTTCGTCCGCCTCACCGTCACCCGCCACTCCGGGCGGTTGAGTCTGTCAATAGCCATATCGTTTCCTCCTATTTATTAGAATATATAAGGCAAAGGTAAGCATAAGGATGCACATCTGCCTAAGCCTAAGACTTAAGGTATGCTAAAGCATGAGACATAAGTCTATATCGTGCGCTAAATAATCAAAAATCAGTAAGAAGATATATAAATATTAGACTCCAAATATAAAATTATTACGCCCGTAATAATGACATATTCACGGCGTAATAGTTATCTATTCAGCGGAAAATAGTTATCTATTTAGGTGATGATATGACCTTATGTCTCTTGCTTCCATGCCCCTTATGTGTATAGGGAATGGCTGTGTCCAGTGCCTGGCTGTGGCCTGCCTTTTCGGACTTCGCCTGCCGGTCGGTAAGAAAAAACGCCCCTGAAGGTGACAGTTTGGAAAAGAATATGTATATTTGCCAACAGTTTCTAACTATAATATCTTCTTGTCATGAACGTACAAAGCATTGGAGAAAACGCCGGCATCGTATGGAAGCAGCTGGCAAGCGAACACCGCAAATGGGAATATGCCGAAGTGAAAGCGGGCACCGGCCTGGCCGACCGCGACCTGAACGCCGCCATCGGATGGCTGGCACGCGAAGGCAAAGTGGAAATTGAGGAAAGCAAGGTGGGACGCAAGACCATCATCTACCTCACGCTGTGCTACTACATCAGCTGACGCGCACGCTGGCTGGTGGGCAAAACAAAGAAGGGAGGCTCCG
Organism: uncultured Bacteroides sp.; assembly: GCA_949288585.1. Lineage (GTDB taxonomy): Bacteria > Bacteroidota > Bacteroidia > Bacteroidales > Bacteroidaceae > Bacteroides. The sequence goes on from CASEKR010000001.1 coordinate 121,400, forward strand.
CAAGGGGGGGCCTCCCTTCTTGTTTCCCGTCCGTCACGGGCAAGGGGGTCATTCGGCCTTGATGCTCTCCACGGGGTTCTCGCCCGCGATGCGCCAGGCCCGGGCGACAACGATGCAGACGATGAGCGCCAGCAGCACGACGGCCAGCCCGGCGAAGTGCAGAGGACTGACGCCGGCCTGCCCGGCAAACTGTGCCACCCACTCCGTGCCCACGTACCAGGCCACGACGGTGCCAACCAGCACGCAGGGCACCGCCACGCAGAGGATGTCGCGCGAGAGGAGGCGCAGGATGTCGGCGGCCGTGGCCCCGTTGACCTTGCGGACGGCTATCTCCTTGGCGCGGCGGCCCGTCTCGTCGTTGACGTAGCCGATGAGGCCCATCAGCACGATGAGGACAATGAACAGCGAGGTGAGCAGGACGGAGTTGCGGAAGCGGGAGACGTCTTGGTACATGTTGCGGTGCAATTCGTCCACGCCGACGAAGCGCAGGCTCTTGTCGGGGAAGGCCTCCTGCACGAAGTCGTTCAGCCGGCGGAGGTTCTCGTCATAAGGCTCCTTCAGGCGGACGTTGAAGGCGTGGCTAACAGTGGAGTAGACCAGGGCGATGGGGTTCTGCTGGTAGGCAAAGCCGGAGTTGCGCACGTTGCGGAAGACGCCCACGATGGGGTAATCCTCCTGCGTCCCCGGGCGGAAACTGTTCAGCCGCTTGCCCACGGCGCCGTCCGTCCAGCCCATCAGGCGCACGACCTCTTCGTTGACAATGACTTCCCCGAGGCGTTCCGGCGCATGGCCCTCCAGCATCTGTATGCCCGTCACGTCCACATAGCCCTTGCCGCAGAGGTTGAAGTTGAGGGTGGCGATGCGGTTGCCGCTGTTGTCAATCAGCCCCTGCGTCCAATATTCCCACAAGATGCCGTTGGCCGCCGTGGTGACGCCCTCCACGTAGGGCTGGCGGCGGATATAGTCGCAGATGGCTTCGCCCTGCTTCGAGTCCATCCAACTCTCGGCCTGCGCGAGGCCGGGGATGCGGAAGCCCATGTCCGAGCGCATCAGCAGCGTGTATTGCATCGCCGTCACCATCAGCAGCCCCAGCACGAAGCTGACACCCGCGAACTGCACGGCCAGCAAGCCCCGCTTCCAACCCTTCTTGCCGTCGGTGTAGCGGCGGAACACCTGCGTGACGGGTATCCGGGCGAACATCCGCCCCGGCAAGAAACCCGCCACCTGGAAGAGCAAGAGCACCGTCAGCAGCGGCACCCAAAGGGTCTGCCACGTGAAGAGCGAGGCCAGCGGCGTGCCCAACTGCTCCTCGACCACGGCGCCGAAGGCCCACAGCAGCAAGACGGACAGCACGGCCGCCCCGGCCACCATCACGCCCGTCTCCATCAGGAACATCGTGAATATCTGCCCCTCGCCTGCCCCGTTGCACTTGTGCACGCCCACGGCCTTGGCCCGGCGCGACAGGGTGGCGATGGAGATGAGGATGTAGTTCAGCGCCGCCACGAAGAAGATGGCGAAGCCCAGGAAGCCGAGGATGGCCAGGTGCTGGCGCGTGTCCGGGTCGGCCGTATGGCTGTCCGGCAGGCTGATGACGCTGAAGTAGAACTTCTGCCCGTTCACCTCCGTCGAGATATACTTCTCTATCACCCGCTGGATGTTGGCGTTCACTGCGTCGATATCCCCGGCGCGGCGCAGGCGGAGGATGGAGTAGAACATGTCGTTGCCCCGCCAGCCGTTGCCGTTGCGGTAGCCCCCGCCCGTGTGGATGGAGCGCACGAAGCCATAGCGGCCCAGGAAGGTATTGTCCGGCATGTCGCGGTAGATGCCGCGCACGGTCAGGCGTTCCTGCTTGTCCAGGGTCAGCACCCGTCCCATCGGTTCCTCACCGCCGAAGGTCTCCTTGGCGAAGTCCTGCGAGAGGAAGATGGCATCGCTCTGCATCATGTCCTCCGGGCGGCCCTCCAGCACCTCGATGCCCATCGTGCGGAAGAAAGCGGTGTCGGCCTCGATATAGTGCACGTCCTCCAAGAGCTTGTCCCCGTTGTAGACATACTGGTTGCCATAGCTGCCGATGACGGTGGCCGACTCCACCCATTCGGGCATCTCCGCCTCCAGCGTATGCGCGGTGACGTCGTAGAGCGTCGGGTCGTAGAACACATGCCCGCCCGGCGTGGTACGGAACACTCCGTTGGCATCGGTAAAGGTCATGCGTGCCAGCACCAGGCGGTCGGCCTCGGGATAGCAACGCTCGTAGTTCAGTTCGTAGGCTATCTGCGCGAAGAGCAGCACGCCCACCAGCAAGCCCAGCGTCAGCGACACCAGCTTGATGAAGGTGGACGAGCGGCCACGGCGCAGGGTCTGTATTGTGTAGTATAAGTACCTCATTTTAAGTAGTTGGTAGATAGTAGTTAGTAGATGGTAGCCAGTAGTTAGCGGCATAGTCGGCCTCAGTATCTCTACCGGCTACTATCTACTAACTACTGACTACTCAACCTCACAAGTTGTTCCTCATGTTCGCCACAATGCTGCCGTCGAACAGATGCACCGTGCGATGGGCGAAGCTGGCGTCGTGCTGCGAGTGCGTCACCATGACGATGGTCGTGCATTCGCGGTTCAACTCCGTCAGGAGGTTCATTACCTCGGTGCCATTCTTCGAGTCGAGGTTGCCCGTCGGTTCGTCGGCCAGGATGAGCTTGGGGTTGGTCACCACGGCGCGGGCAATGGCCACACGCTGTTGCTGCCCGCCGCTGAGTTGCTGGGGGAAGTGCTTGGCGCGGTGGCCGATGTTCATGCGGTGCAGGATGTCGTCCACCATCCGTTTCCGTTCGGCGGACTTGATGCCGAGGTACGTCAGGGGCAGTTCCACGTTCTCGAAGACGTTCAACTCGTCGATGAGGTTGAAGCTCTGGAAGACGAAGCCCAGCTTGCCCTTGCGGACGCGGGTGCGCTCCTTCTCCTTCAGCCCGGCCACCTCCTGGCCCAGGAGACGGTAACTGCCCTCGGTGGGATTGTCCAGCAGGCCGAGGATGTTCAACAGGGTGGACTTGCCACAGCCCGACGGGCCCATGATGGCGACGAACTCGCCCTCTTTCACTTCGAGGTTGACGTGGTTCAGGGCCACGGTTTCCACTTCCGTCGTGCGGAAGACTTTGCTGATGTCGTTAATCTGAATCATAATCGGTATGTTTTTAGTAAATGATAATTTATATGCGCGCTTTGCGCGCAGTAGTTAAAGAAGTTAGAAGAAGTTATCGTCCGCCAAGGCGGACTCAGAAGTTAAAGCCAATAGTT
>CASEKR010000002.1 GCA_949288585.1 uncultured Bacteroides sp.
GCCGCCCTGAAGACGCAATACAAGTTTGCCAAGCCCAACGGATGCATCATCATCGACACGGACGCTTTCCAGAAATCGGACTTGGAGAAGGCGGCTTTCGCTACCGATGACCCCATCGCCGAACTGGGCATCCAGCAGGAACTCATCGCCGCGCCCATCACGAAGATGGTGAAGGACTGCCTGGCAGACACGGGCATGGACAACAAGGCGATGCTGAAGTGCCGCAACATGTTCGTCGTGGGCCTGGTGTGCTGGCTCTTCGACCGCGACCTGAAGATAGCCGAGCTTTTCCTGCGCGAGAAGTTCGCCAAGAAGCCCGAAGTGGCCGAGGCCAACATCAAGGTGATACACGCCGGATGGGACTACGGACACAACACGCACGCCTCCATCGCCCACTCCACGTGGCGCATCGAGAGCAAGGAGAAAGTACCCGGCCGCTACATGGATATCACGGGCAACAAGGCCACGGCCTACGGCTTCATCGCCGCCGCCGAGAAGGCCGGACTGAAACTGTTCCTCGGTTCCTACCCTATTACTCCCGCCACGGACGTGCTGCACGAGCTATCCAAGCACAAGTCACTGGGCGTGATGACGGTGCAGTGTGAGGACGAGATTTCGGGCTGCTCCACCGCCATCGGTGCCTCCTTCGCCGGAGCACTGGCCGTGACGTCCACTTCCGGCCCGGGCGTCTGCTTGAAGTCGGAAGCCATGAACCTGGCCGTCATCACGGAGTTGCCCCTGGTGGTATTGGACGTGCAGCGCGGCGGCCCTTCGACCGGCCTGCCCACCAAGTCCGAACAGACGGACTTGCTCCAAGCCCTCTTCGGGCGCAACGGCGAAAGCCCCATGCCGGTCATTGCCGCCACGTCGCCCACCAATTGCTTCGACTCCGCCTATATGGCCAGCAAGATTGCTCTGGAGCACATGACGCCCGTTGTCCTGCTGACCGACGGCTACGTGGCCAACGGTTCGGGTGCCTGGCGTCTGCCCAAGCTCGCTGAATATCCCGACATCAAACCGCCCTACGTCACCGAAGGCATGAAAGGACACTACGCTCCCTACCAGCGCAATGCGCAGACGGGCGTGCGCTATTGGGCCATCCCCGGACAGGAAGGCTTCACCCACATCCTCGGCGGCTTGGAAAAGGACAGTTGGACGGGCGCCATCTCCACAGACCCGGAGAACCACAACCTGATGTGCCGCCTGCGCGCTGAGAAGGTAGCCAAGATTCCCGTGCCCGACGTGAAGGTCTATGGCCATGCCGACGATGCCGACCTGCTCATCGTGGGCTTCGGCGGGACGTTCGGCCACCTGTATTCGGCCATGGACGAACTGAACCGCTCGGGCAAGAAAGTCGCCTTGGCTCACTTCGGCTACATCAATCCCCTGCCCAAGAATACAGCCGAGGTGCTGAAGAAATACCCCAAGGTCGTAGTGGCCGAGCAGAACTTAGGCCAATTCGCCGGCTACCTGCGCATGAAGGTAGATGGCTTCGTGCCCTATCAATATAACGAGGTCAAGGGCCAGCCCTTCGTGGTGAGCGAACTGGTGGCCGCTTTCACCCAAATCATCAACCAATAATCAGGAGGACCAATCATGGACAACAACAATACCTACACAGCAAAAGATTTCAAGAAGGGACAACCCCGCTGGTGTCCCGGATGCGGCGACCACTTCTTCCTCGCCTCCCTGCACAAGGCCATGGCAGAGTTGGGCATCGCCCCGTGGCAGACGGCCGTCATCTCCGGCATCGGCTGCTCCAGCCGCTTGCCCTACTACATGAACACCTACGCCATGCAGACCATCCACGGCCGCGCAGCCGCCATCTCGACGGGTGCCAAGGTGACCAACCCGGCATTGACCGTCTGGCAGATCTCGGGCGACGGCGACGGGCTGGCCATCGGCGGCAACCACTTCATCCACGCCGTGCGCCGCAACGTGGATATCAACATGATTCTGCTGAACAACCGCATCTACGGCCTGACGAAAGGGCAGTATTCGCCTACGTCGCCGCGCGGATTCGTCAGCAAATCGTCACCCTACGGCACGGTGGAAGACCCCTTCCACCCCGCTGAGCTTTGCTTCGGCGCCCGGGGACGCTTCTTCGCCCGCGCCGTGGCCACGGATGCGCCGGGCACGGTGGAAATCCTGAAAGCCGCCGCCCGCCACAAAGGGGCCGCCGTGTGCGAGATTCTCCAGAACTGCGTCATCTTCAACAACGGCACGCACGACTCCGTATATAACAAGGAAGGACGCGCGAAGAACGCCATCTACTTGGAGCACGGCAAGCCGATGCTGTTCGGCGAGAACCACGAATACGGCCTGGCTCAGGAAGGCTTCGGATTGAAAGTGGTAAAGCTGGGCGAAAACGGCGTAACCGAGAAAGATGTCCTCATCCACGACGCGCACTGTATGGACAACACCCTGCAACTGAAACTGGCGTTGATGGAAGGTCCGGACTTTCCCATCGCTTTGGGCGTCATCCGCGACGTGGACGAACCGACATACGACGAGGCCGTGCATGCACAGATTGAAGAAGTCAGCGCGAAGAAGAAGTACCACAACTTCGAGGAACTGCTGATGACGAACGATACGTGGGAGGTGAAGTAAGCCCTCCCCGGAACTCGCGGACGCGGGTTACGCAGATTTCACAGAAAGCCTCCGGCATCCCCTGTGAAGTCCGCGTAGCCCGCGTTCTTTATAAATAAATTTGTCAACATTCCAGAAAACATTCCGCCCGACACCCTGCCGTATCCCCCTTGCGCCGAGTGCGGAGGAAGCAACTCCCGGGTGCGGCGGAAGCAAGTCCCGAGTACGGCGTTTGTCCGGCTCCCAAGCACTCCGGACAAGGAGTAATAAGGAGTGAAGAAAAGCGGAATAAAAGCAAGAAAAACGTACCAAAGGTACAAAAAACGTGCAAAAATGGGGAATAAATGCCGTTTTTTTGCACTTTGGTACACAAAGCACAGCACAGCACAGCACAGCAAAGAATAGCAAAGAATAGCAAAGCAAAGAAAACCTCCTCCGTAAGGTTCCCCCGAAAACGGGAGAACCAGGGGACGGCCAAGGCCGGAGGAGGGAAGGAAGAGGGCGATGTAAAGAGTTTTCAACCACCGGAAGGAAACGGGGAACAATTGTCCCCGGAAACCGCCCCCGAAGTCAAGGGAAAGTCTTACCTTTGCCGCCGGGTTCGGATGGGGAAACGTTCTTTGACATGTTACGGCAAAACGGCGGCGGCAAGGATAGCAGCAGGGGCAGGCTGCAACTTTTGCGGCAAAGGGTTGGAGTTGTGGAAAAGTTTGCATAGCTTTGCAGAATTGTAACACCCAAAAACAGCATTATGGACTTTACAGAACTTGCCAACAGCATCTTCGAGCAATCTATCGCAGACTACCACAAGGCCGACGACGTAGATACTCCCATCAATAACCCCTATCCCCTGAAAAGCATCGAGTACTACCTCTACCTGAAGAACTGGATAGACACCGTGCAGTGGCACCTGGAGGACATCATCCGCGCCCCGCAGATAGACCCGGCGGAAGCCCTGCAAATCAAGCGCCGCATCGACAAGTCCAACCAGGACCGCACAGACTTGGTGGAACTGATAGACAGCTATTTCTTAGACAAATACCGCGACGTGGAGGTGGCCAAGGACGCCACCATCAACACCGAAAGCCCCGCCTGGGCCATCGACCGCCTCTCCATCCTGGCGCTGAAAATCTACCACATGCGGCAGGAGACGGAACGCACGGACACCACGGACGAGCACCGCGCGCAGTGCCAACAGAAACTGGGCATCTTGCTGGAGCAGCAGAAAGACCTGTCGGCCGCCATCGACCAACTGCTGGCTGACATCCGCGCCGGACGCAAGTACATGAAGGTGTACAAGCAGATGAAGATGTACAACGACCCGGACCTGAACCCCGTGCTTTACGGCCAGAAGAAATGAAGCTGCTGGTCATCCGCTTCTCGGCGTTGGGCGACGTGGCCATGACAGTACCGGTGGTCGACAGCTTAGCACGCGCCAATCCGCAGGCCGACATCACGGTGCTGAGCCGCCCGTTCGTGCAGCCGCTCTTCGCGCGGATGCCCGCCAACGTGCATTTCGTGGGCGTCGACCTGAAGCAATACAAGGGCATGGGCGGACTGTACCGCCTGTTCCGCCGGTTGGGACGCTACGACGCAGTGGCCGACCTGCACGACGTGCTGCGCACGCAGGTGCTCCGCTGCTTCTTCCGCCTGGCAGGCACGCGGACGGCCCACATCGACAAGGGACGCCGCGACCGGAAAGCCTTAGTTCGCCCCCGGCACAAAATCAGAAAGCAGTTGCCCACCTCGTTCCAACGCTATGCCGACGTGTTCCGCCGCTTAGGATTGCCCGTCGACCCCGCCGGTTTCCGTTCCATCTACGGCGACGGGAAGGGAGACATCCGCCCGCTCCGGGACTTCACCGGCGACCGCGACGGACAGGCCTGGATAGGCTTCGCACCCTTTGCCGCCCACCGGGGAAAGCAACTGCCGGAAGCCACCTCCGCAGCCTTGATACAACGCCTGGCCGGACGGCCGGACACGCGCCTCTTCCTGTTCGGGGGCAAGGCCGACGCCCCGCTGCTGGAACAATGGACGGCAGGACATCCGCATGAAGTGACCGTAGTGGCCGGACGGCTGACGCTGGAACAAGAACTGGCGCTGATGAGCCACCTGGACGTCATGGTCTCCATGGACTCTGCCAACATGCACCTGGCCTCGCTGGCCGGCACGCCCGTCGTTTCCGTCTGGGGCGCCACGTACCCCCTGGCCGGGTTCCTCGGCTGGAAGCAGCGGGCGGAGGACTGCATACAAGCCGACGGCCTGGACTGTCGGCCGTGCTCCATCTTCGGCAACAAACCCTGCCTGCGAAGCGACTACGCCTGCCTGGCCTCCCTCACGCCCGACAGCATCGCTGCGAAGATAGAACAGATTCTAACCCAAAAACCGCACCCATGAAAGTCATCGTGCATCCCGATTACGCGGCGTGGAAAGACGAGATAAGCCGCATACCCGAAGAGTTCGACCGTCGGGGCGAGACGCTCTACCAGGGGCGCAACACGGTGAAACGTTTCCAACAGGGAGGCACACGCTGGGTGGTGAAACGCTACAAACGCCCCAACATAGTCCAACGCATCGCCTACACCTTCTTCGAACCCAGCAAGGCCGAACGCGCCTACCGCTACGCCCACCTGCTGAAAGAGAAAGGCATCAGCACGCCCGAAGGCATCGCCTACATTGAAGAGAAAAAACACGGCCTGCTGCGCGACAGCTACTTCGTCTCCACGGAATGCACAGACCGCCCCATCTTCCCGGAACTGGTCGAGACGCCCGCCTACGACGGGACGCTGACCGACGCGCTGGGCGCCTTCTTCGTCCGGCTGCACGAGTCGGGCATCCTGCACGGCGACCTCAACCTGAATAACATCCTCTACCGGAGGACGCCGGACGGGCAGTGCCACTTCACCGTCATCGACACGAACCGCTCGCACTTCAAAGACAACCCCACGCCCGAGGAGTGCCTGGATAACCTGAAACGAGTGACCCACCGCCGCGACCTGCTGGAAGACATCGTAGGGAAATATGCCCGGTTGCGCGGATGGGACCGGACGGGAAGCATCCGCTTCGTGCTGGACGCGCTGGAAAGGTTTGAAAAACGAAGGGCCTTGAAACGGCGGCTGAGAGGAAAGAAACCCTAACAACAACATACGTATCGACATGGAAAACAAGAAAGCATACGACTACCTCATTGTAGGCGCCGGACTGTTCGGCGCCACCTTCGCCCACGAAGCCACGCGGGCAGGGAAACGCTGCTTAGTAGTGGACAAACGCCCGCACCGGGGCGGCAACGTCTACTGCGAAGACGCGGACGGCATCCACGTGCATAAGTATGGCGCGCACATCTTCCACACGGACAACACGGAAGTCTGGCAGTACGTCAACCGCTTGGTCACGTTCAACCGCTACACCAACTCGCCCGTGGCGCGCTACCGCGACCGGCTCTACAACTTGCCTTTCAACATGAACACCTTCTACCAGTTGTGGGGCGTCACGACTCCCGCCGAGGCGCGGGCCAAGATAGAGGAACAACGCGCGAAGTATGCCCACATCACCCGGCCGGCCAACCTGGAGGAACAGGCCCTGACGCTGTGCGGGCCCGACATCTACGAACGCCTCATCAAGGGATATACCGAGAAGCAATGGGGACGCCCGGCCACCGAACTGCCCGCCTTCATCATCCGCCGCCTGCCCTTCCGCTTCACGTTCGACAACAACTACTTCAACGACGCCTACCAGGGCATCCCCATCGGAGGCTACAACGTGCTGGTCGACGCCCTGCTCGAAGGCAGCGACGTGCGGCTGGGCACAGATTACTTTAAAGAAAAGGCCACGCTGGACGAAGCGGCCGCAACCGTCCTCTTCACCGGCTGCATAGATGAGTTTTTCGATTACCGCTTCGGCCACTTGGACTACCGCAGCCTGCGCTTCGAGGAACGGCGGCTGGAGACGGACAACTTCCAGGGCAACGCCGTGGTGAACTACACGGAGCGCGCCGTGCCCTACACCCGCGTCATCGAGCACAAGCACTTCGAGTTCGGCAAGCAACCGCACACGGTCGTCACCTACGAATATCCCGACGACTTCGCCCCCGGCAAAGAGCCTTACTACCCGGTGAACGACGAGCGCAACAACGCCCTCTACACTCGCTACAAAGCTCTGGCCGACGAGACCGCCCACGTGCTCTTCGGCGGGCGGCTGGCGCAGTACACCTACGCCGACATGGACGACACCATCGCCGCCGCGCTCAGTTTGTGGAAAAGTTTATAAACCTTTGCTGTTTTCGCCCGCCCATCAACGCCGGAAGAGCGCATACCTCGCCACCCTCCAGATGTGCTTCACGAACAACTCGATGCGGCGGCCCAGCTTGCGATGCCGCCAGCTGCCGTAGATGGTGTGCAGGGCAATGGCGTCGGGGTGCACCACAACACGGCTGTTGCAGGGCGTGACGTAGTAACCGGGATAAATCACCACATTGTCCGCCAAGTGCTGCTCTACGTCCTCGGGCACATAGCCACGGGCGCGGGCCATGTCCAGCATCACCACCGGCGAGATGGTCATGTCGAACGAGCCGTCCGGCTTCACGAAGGGGCGATTGTTGTAGTAGTCGAACACATCTTTGCAGTAAGCATTGCCCGGCTCGCCCATGAAGAAGGCGGCCTGCAACTGCATCCGGTCGCCGATGTGCTCGTGGAAAGTGGCAAAGCCCCGGTCGGGAACGAAACGGTCGAAACGCCTATGCACCAGGATGTCGCTGTCCATGTAAATGCCCCCTTCCTTATAGACGGCATAGAAGCGGACGACGTCGGCCGCGAAAGCCCATTTCTTGGCAGCCAGGGCTTCGTCGATGAAGCGGCAGCCGATGGCTTTGGCGTCGGCATACGTCCAACGGCGCACTTCGTAGTCAGGCAACACACGCTTCCAACTATCCAGGCAGACTTTTATCTCCACAGGGAAAGGGTCGTTGCTGAACCAGCACAAATGGATAATCTTTGGTATCATAAAGAGAAAGTGTTTGTTAATTGGTAAGTCCGTCAGCGTATCCGGCGATAACCGTTCACCCAGTCCAACCAGCCAGACAAGCGGCGGTTGAAACGCCAACAACGTTCTTTGAATGTATCTTTCGGCCTCATGCCGCTCCACTCCGTCCGGTCCTGGTAATCGAAATACAGTTTCCGAAGCGGATGTAGGCAACGGGTACCCCAAGGTTTCCTGCGGGAAGAGAAATGGATGACAACCCGATGCTCCGGAGACAGTTCCTGTTCTACCAAAGCCTCATCCTCGGGCTGTAGATAACGATGGGTATGAAACAAGCAATCGTGCAGATTATAGCGCAACGGAAGCGGTAGGATTTGCCCGTGCAACGTTCCGTTCAGTACATCCTGGTCATGGTAAGGAAGTTGGTCTGCATGTACGGCAAGGAAGTCCAAGGCTTTCTGTAAGACATTGTTTTTACGCCAATAGTCCAAGTTCAACAACATCACTCCCGAATTGAAATAGCCTTCTCGTTGAAAATCGACACCCAAACGACGACAATCTTCCTCTATTCTGCGATGCGCATCTTTCACCGCAGCCATCGCCTTCCCACCAAGAGAATAATCCCACAAATCTTTCAGCGAACCAACCACCACCAAGTCGCCATCCAAATAGAGGGCTTTATGGATATTTGTCGGCAATATGTCTGCGATGAACAACTTGACATAAGCCGTCAACGACACATAAGAGCAGGTTTCAGGAAACGCATCCAGCAGTTTCCCGTCCAACGGATAAAAAACAGTTTGTTGCCCGTATTTCTTCTCGACAATGCGCCGCAAAGCATCATGCCCCTCATTTGTCAGTTCGTTGCCGATGATGTGCACCGTCACGCCGGTGCTCCGGTTGTTCTCCAACAGCGAAGTGAGCATTACCCCGCAATAGGGCACATAGTTCATGTCCGTGCAGCAAACGATATCCATAGTTTTCCCTCCTTTGTTATTTTCCAGACGGTTGGTCAAAAGGTGTCTCGTAGCCCAACACTTCGCACGCCTTCCCGACAGCCGTACGGCAGAAGTGCCCGCTGGCCACCCGGCGAGCCATCGCCTCCACATTACGCTTCATCTCGTCATACTCCTCGCGGCTAAGGGCTGCCAACGCCTCATCCAACTTTTCCAACGACGAAAGACAAAGGCCAATGTGGTGCGTGCGGACGAAATCGGCCAAGCCAGCCTCCGCCCATATCACCACCGGCAGGCCGCAACGGATGTAAAGCGACAACTTATGCGGCGAGTTATAACGCAGGTAATCGCCAATCTCGCCTCCCTGGCAACCATCCAACGAATTGCCATACCAGACGATGCCGAAATCGGCATCGGCCGTGCGGATAAGCTGGTCGGACTGAATGAAGCCCCGGTAATCCACCTGCCCATGCGCCTGCTCCGGTTCGTAAGCATTGCCATAGAGTTGAAGTTCGTATACATGCGGACGGTTTATCAGCCCATAGACGAAACCATCGTTACGGCTATCCAACCTTCCCACAAACATCAACCGCCGGGCTGCGCCTTCCGTGCCCGTATTCACAACTTCCGGCTTGCTTTCAGACAAATAGTCGAAGATGCCCAACACGACCATTTCACGCTTCAAGCCTTGAGCCAGCAGCCAGGCCTTCATGGCTTCGGTATGCACGATGACGACATCCGAGAGGCTCAGACGGGCCACCTCCTGTTCCGGCGTCAGTTTCTTACGCCGGAAACTGCCAAGGTCGTGTATCAACGTGACGACACGGCAACCACGCAGCCGCGCCATGCGGCAGACAAAGGCGTAGTATTTCTTAAAAGGATATTGCAACAGCAACACATCGCCCCGCCGGAGCATACAGACTCCTTTCAGCACACTGGCCAAGGTATAAAAGTAACCGCGCAAGACGTTACGGTCACGGCTTTGCCGCAACCCGATGTTGCAGAAGCCCGCTTCCGACAAAACACGCTCAATGTCTGTCTTGGCTTTGTTGCCTGCCCCGTCGATGCCACGGTAGTTCTTTGACAAATAACAAAACATATCGTTCAGAAATAAAGAGCCGCCCCACTTGCGGGAGGCTTTCTTCCGCAAATATGGCAATAATCTACGAGAAAAAAAATATGCAGGCCGGAAAATAAGGATAAAATGCTTACATTTGCAGCCAACTAAACGTGGCCAACACCGAACTGCCCATCTAACCAACGAAACGACATGAGAATAGGATTCGACGCTAAAAGAGCCGTACAGAACCACACAGGTTTAGGCAATTACAGCCGCTTCATCATCGACATCATGAGCCGCTTTTACCCGGACAACGAGTATTTGCTCTATGCGCCCAAGCCAAAAGAGAATCAGGAACTGAACATCTTGCTGCAACGCCCCGACGTCTCTATCCAGTACCCCTCGTCTTTCCCCTGGAAACAATGCGGTTCCCTATGGCGTACCTGGGGCATGAGCAACCGCTTCCAAGCCGACGGGCTCGACATCTTCCACGGCCTCAGCAACGAACTCCCGCTGAACATCCGCCAAAGCGGTGTGCGGAGCATCGTCACCATGCACGACCTTATCTTCCTGCGTTATCCACAGTTCTATGCAACGATAGACCGCCGCATCTATGCCTACAAATACCGGAAAGCCTGCGAGAACTGCGACCGTGTCATCGCCATCAGCGAAACAACCAAGAAAGACCTAATGAATTTCTGGGGAATAGAAGAGAAAAAAATCAGCGTGGTCTACCAAGGTTGCGACCCGCTGTTCAAACAGCCCGCCTCCCAAGAGCTAAAAAAAGAAATCCGGCAAAAATATCATTTGCCGGATTCATACATCCTCTACGTGGGCAGCATCGAAGAACGTAAAAACCTGCTGCTCGTGGTACAGGCCTTACGCCACCTGCCGGACGACGTGCGGTTGGTTGCCATCGGACGGCATACGCCCTACACGGAAAAGGTAAAAGACTACTTGCACACGTACCACCTGGAGAAACGCGTGCAGTTGCTGCACGGCATCCCCCTGCATGAACTCCCTGCTTTCTACCAGTGCGCCTCACTCTTTGCCTACCCTTCGCGCTTCGAAGGATTCGGCATCCCTATCATCGAAGCCATCCATTCAGGCGTTCCGGTCATAGCCGCCACAGGTTCTTGCCTGGAGGAAGCCGGGGGGCCTGCATCCATCTATGTACATCCGGACGATGCAGAAGGGATGGCCGCCCAAATAGCTTTCGTCCTCTCCCATCCCTCCGAGGCGGAAAAAATGAGAACCAGAAGCTTAGAATACGTCCAACAGTTTACGGACCAAAACATTGCCGCCAACATCCTGCAGGTTTACCGGCAAGTAATGGGATGACCTCCTCAGCCAAGAAGGGCTTTCTTCCATTTGCAGAACCATTTATATACTTTCTCCTGGGCAGAATCATGCCAGCTATGGGCACATAAATGAATGGCATACGAAGCGGGCGTCACTTCATGCTTATTCCCCGCAAAGATTTCTGAACGGAAAATGTGTACATTCCCTGCCAACGGCTGATCCATATCTTTGTAAAGAAAGCCATACTTCTCAGCCACCCTCGCATAGATTTGCGGGGCCAGCAAAGTCGTTTCCAAACTGCCATCTTTGTTGACAAAGTGCCGGCCCTTATACCACTCCAACACATCGCGCACGAAAGGACAACCCGCTTGTGCCCCCATCACGGCAGCCTGAATCTGCATGCCCGACACATATTCATTGCCTATGCGGCTTCCGTCGGACGCTATCAGGCGAGCAGTGTCAGTCTTTACCAACTGCGTGGGATGGTGTTCCACTGACGAAAAGAACATATAAGGCAAGAAATCATCAAAACGTTTCAACACCTTCACGTCCGAATCCAAATAAATGCCCCCTTCGGTATAGAGAGCATACATGCGGATGTAATCAGCGGCAAACGCCCACTTGCGCCGCTCATAAGCTTCTTTGACATAAGGCACGGAGGCCACATCAAAGTTCTCCGTTGTCCACAACTTCAGCTGATAATCGGGCATGACACGTTTCCACGTATCCATGCAACGGCGTATCTTCAACGGATAAGGTTCGCCGCTCAACCAACAAAAATGTATCACTTTCGGAATCTGCGAATTTGTTGCATCCATCATGTTCATGCTTTTAGATATATATTTCCCGGCAACAGGCCTGTTTTTTACTTTAATCAAATGTGAAGACAAAGTTAGGCCAAAAACTGCAAAAAAGAAAAGACATACAGAAAATTTCCGCCCAAGAAAGCGTATCTTTGCAACCGGGCTTCCCCCACTTCGGACTAACAAATGTAAAAACGAACCGGATATGAGATACTTGAACCCCAAAGCCGACCTCACCTTCAAGAAGGTGTTCGGCGAGCATCCCGACTTGGTCATCAGTTTCCTGAACGCGTTGTTGCCCTTCAAGAACAGCGACGAGGAAATTACGTGGGTGGAATACCTCAACCCCGAACTGGTGCCGGTAAACCCCTTGCGGAAAGACAGCGTCGTCGATGTTCGCTGCCGCGACAGGCTCGGGCGGCAATTCATCGTGGAAATGCAGATGATGTGGACTTCGGCCTACAAACAGCGCGTGCTGTTCAACGCCTCCAAAGCCTACGTCAGCCAATTAGACAAAGGAGGCGACTACGAACTGCTCCAGCCGGTCTATTCGCTCAACCTGGTGAACGACACCTTCTCCCCCAATCAGGCATATTACCATGATTACCAAATTGTGGAAACCGCCGACACACACGAAGTGATTGAAGGATTGCGTTTCATTTTCATCGAACTGCCCAAGTTCACTCCCAAGAACTACGGCGACAAAAAGATGCAGGTGCTTTGGCTACGCTACCTGACGGAAATCGGCGAACAGACACGCGAAGTGCCCCACGAACTGCTGGCCAACCCGGAAATCAATAAAGCCGTCACCCAACTGGAGGAATCCGCCTTCACCGAAGCCCAATTGCTCGGCTACGAAAAGTTCTGGGACATCATCAGTACGGCCAAGATGCACCTGAGCAGTTCACGCCGTGAGGGATTGGAACAGGGACGGAAACAAGGCTTGGAAGAAGGGCGGAAAGAAGGGAAATCAGCGCTTATCAGAAAGGACGAAAAGAAGAACGCCTCAGAAGCGCTCGCACCATGAAGGCCAAAGGCTACTCCACGGAAGACATTGCCGAAATCACCGGCCTTGCCCCGGAAGAAATCGCCCCGCTCTGAGGCGGTTCCCACAAAAAGAGGCTATTGGCAAGCCATTTTCCGCCAAGAAAACGTATCTTTGCAGCCCGAAAACTGAAAGGAGACAAGAATAATATATGAGAATCATTGTCGATAACAAAATCCCCTTCATTCGCGAAGCTGTGGAAAGCATTGCCGATGAAGTGGTCTACGCCCCCGGCAACGAATTTACGCCGGAACTGGTCAAAGATGCCGACGCACTGATTATACGCACACGCACACGCTGCGACCGCCACCTGCTGGAAGGCAGCAAAGTACGCTTCATCGCCACGGCCACCATCGGTTTCGACCACATAGACACCGAATATTGCCGCCGGGCCGGCATCGAATGGGCCAACGCACCGGGATGCAATGCTGCCTCCGTAGGCCAATACATACACTCCGTCCTCCTGCTCCTGCAACTGAAACGCGACAAGCCTCTAGCTGGACTTACCATGGGCATTGTAGGTGTAGGGCATGTGGGCAGCATCGTAGCCGAAGTAGCCAGCGACATGGGCCTGCGAGTCCTGCTCAACGACCCTCCGCGTGAAGAAGCTGAGGGCAGCGGACGATTCTGTTCCCTGCATACGATAGCACAGGAATGCGACTTCATCAGTTTCCACACTCCGTTGGTACGCGAAGGCAAATACCCCACATTCCACTTAGCCGATACAGATTTCTTTGCCTCGCTGCAACGTAAGCCTGTATTTATTAACACCTCACGTGGAGAGGTGACCGATACGAAAGCCCTGCTCGAAGCCTTGGACAACGGCCAAATCTCCGATGCTGTCATTGATGTCTGGGAACAGGAACCGGACATCAACCGTACCCTCCTGCAAAAGGCCTTCATCGGCACCCCGCACATCGCCGGCTACTCAGCCGACGGCAAAGCCAACGCCACCCGTATGGCGTTGACCGCCCTCTGCCGCTTCTTCGGCATCAAGCCCGACTTCCACATCGTGCCGCCCAAGCCTGCCAACCTTGTCATCACGGCCTCCAACGAGACAGAAGCCTACCTGCAAATCTATGACCCCCGCCGCGACAGCAATGCGTTGAAGGAGCATCCCGAACGTTTCGAGCAACTGCGGGGCGACTATCCCCTGCGCAGAGAACGGCAGGCCTACCTCTTCAAGCAAGGATAAAAAAACCATTCTTTTTCCTCAGCCGACCTTTACTGTTGTCACAGAAACCTGTTGCGAAGAAGTAATAAAGAAAGAAATACTTACTTGAATATCCTTATTAGATTGGGATAGAATATCTTTGCTTTCTTGCCAACGCCCATGTAGACGAGAATAGACAACGGATAGAGGACACTGAATACCAAGAATACAGAAATAGGAAGAACCATCCACCCGTATGAAGGAATCCCCCCGTCCACCATCCGATGGACAAAACGATACCACATGGCAAGCATACTTACATAAAACACGCTTGATACCAAGAACTGGAAATTCAAGATATTACTGGCATGGTCTGCTATTTCACCTTTTCTATCCTTGCGACTTACCCAATAAATCCAAGGCAGCAGCACATTTAGATAAGGGAAAGACAAAACAGAGCCCAACAACACGAGGGCATGCAAACAAATAATTTCGGAATACAGTCTCATACGCTTTAATAATTTAATGGTTTATGCCTGCAAAGGTATGCCGATTCCGATGCTATTATTTAAATCCTCTGTGCGGTTTTTTGTGCGGTTTTTCTTACCTACTTATTTCTAATCAGTTAGCATTCTTGAGAGCCTTACATTTTCCGGATAAAATCATCCCACTGCTGGGCTGTACCCTTCTCTCCATGGAACTTCTCATACAGACTTTTGCGGGCGGAAACAATGGCAGAAGTGCTACGCCCCACGATGCGGGCAATGCCATTATTGGCTATCTCTATCTTCAGCAACAGGCAAATTTTCAGTTCCATCTCAGAAAGCGGATAAACCCGGCGCAAGCGGCCAGTGAAATCTCGGTAGCAGACATCTACCGCCGCTTGCAATTCTTCCCAGTCTTCCGGTTGAATCCCCACTACACTGTTGCACGAAGCTGCCCTGTGGAACCTACGATAGACTTCTGACTGGCGGAACAATTCTTCTCCTACAGCCTGCACCTGCAATTCTTTTTCCATCACTTCGTGGGCAGAAACCGCCTGTTCTTTCTGCAACAACAGCAACCTATGCATTCCGTCATTCGCCTCCCGGCTTTCCTGCAACCTGTGCTCCAATTCTTCTATCTTCTGCCTGTTGCTTTCCATCAATTGTTCACGCTGCAACCGGCTATCTTCTTCCAGGCGCGCAATCTTTTCCCGCTGAACCCACACTTGCATTTCTTTCCGCTGGCTGCGCAACCGCCAATATTGCATCAAGCCTATCAACAAGATAAAGAAGACGCAACTACCCACCAAGCATCTCCTCAACCGGACATTCGCCTGCATGAAACGCAAGGTCTCCTTTTCCCGCAAGTTGTAATTATAGAGGGCTTGCATCTTACGCAATGCACCCGCACTCGTATACTTCACAATCGTATCCGTCCAAGAGATATACCCTTGCAGGTATTCCAATGCCGCCCGACTGTTCCCTTGTTCCTGAGCCAACTTGCCCAATCCCCAACAGGCATCCCGTTTGGAATACATATTCTCATCCTTCAACAATTCCTTATAATAATAGATGGCAGAATCCTGTTCGCCCACAGCATGGTAGAAACCGGCAGCCACAACGTTCATGGCTGGTTCTTCCAAAGATTGGGATTCCTTTATCTGTTGCCACACATACTTAGCTAAATCATACTCACCCAACTGCGTGTACAAACCGCACACCGCAATCAACGCCTTGTTCTCCAAGCAACTGTCCTCCAACGCCTGCGCATGTTCATAAGCCATCTTATAATACATCAAAGCACTGTCCGGCTTGCCACATCCCATGTATGCAGTGCCTACGCTGCAAAGCATAGCAGCCTTTCCAGGCATATCTCCCGTTTTCTCCTGAAACTCCAGACTCTTCTTATAAGCCTTCAAGGCCTCTTCATACACATCCTGAAACAAGAACAAATCCCCCATCTGAGCGTACACCGCCTTCTGCAATTCATAATAATAGCTGCCCTTCAGCAGTGCAGCCGCCTGTTGCAGGTAGTCCAACGCCTGCGGCACATCCCCCAAATCACGATACACCCGCCCGGCATAATAACAAGCCATGGGCAACAAACGGCGGTCTCCCTTATGCCCGTAATAATCCACCACCCGACGAATGATGCTGTCCGACGTATGGGGGACACAAGCCTTGTCCGCCGCCTTCACCGTCAACAAGTGGTAATACATCCGCACCCGTTCGGGCGCATTCCCTGCACTATCTGCCCATTGGGCCAACAACCGCAAGGCACTGTCCGGCATCACCTCCGCCAACGAATTGGCCTGCGACAGCACACGGGGATAATGCCGCCTGCCACAAGCAAAGAGACATAGGCATAAGACCGATACTACGCAGAATATCTTGAAAACTTTCATCAGTATAAGGGCTAAAACAAGGCGCAAAGATAGGCATTAATCAGCCATCATACTTCATCCTCCTGCTCATAATAAATAGTCGATACCTTTCATGAAAGTTTCCCGGTTCCAATGCCTTAAGCAATCCGAGAACGGCTACACTCAATAAGTGTCGCTGAACGAAATACTTCCCGAAGCACCACCGCCCACAGGCCCGCTCACGCTAAACTCCCAGTTGAAGGGCGCACTGCCGCCGCCAGTCCACCACCAATAACGATTAACAGCCGTCCGCCTTCCCGTACCGGACATCGTAAACTTATTGCCATACGAAGAAGTACCCGTGGAACAAGTCATTACTATGCTCCAAAAACTTGATGCTTCCAAATCCAACCGGCTGGTCACACGGTCGGATGCCGCAAAACTAATGCTATGGTCATACCAGTTTCCATCACCGAATCCCAAAGCCCCATAATTGGCCTTTGTCTGAATCATGTCCGCCACAGGCGAATACTCATCCCTAAAATGGATAGCCGACTTCCACCCATTGACCGTATGCGAAGTGAAGCCATGCCTATTCTGGAGAGTCAACGTAACCACTGCCCCCTCTTCTATTTCCTCTTGCAGGCTTTCATTGAATTTCGCAAACTCCTGCAAGATAAATCTCACATTCTTGGCCGTCAGGCGCTCCCTTTGCATAATCTCGTCGTCTATGGCCACCGTATAACAGTTGTTCACCGTGTCTATGGAAGCATAGTCATTGATAACCTGGAACTCCTCATCATAAGTCAATGGAGGCTCCCCATTCGTAACAGGTTCCTCATACCACGTAAGTTGGCATCCGGCAAAAAAGGTACACGAGGCCAATACACACATAACCCATCTCAATTTTTTCATAATAATAAGGATTTAGTCTAATTAAACATCACAAAGATAAGCATTAAACCTATACCGGCGGCCTACTCTCCCACCATTTTTTATTAAGCCGGAATCCTATTTGCTTATGCACAAGAATCCAAGATTATCCGAGACCTCTTCATTCCATGGCAAAAAGCACCAATATCGGATTCGGCTCCTTATCCAACAACGGAAGAAGTTGCTGCTTCACCTCGGCTGGCAATTCTTCCGAGTAGTTCAGCAACGCCAAGAACCTGTTGCCAACCACTCCCTCTATTTGGGAAATGCCCTGAAGCCGACTTGCCTTTAGCAAATCCACCTTCTTCGCAGGGCTGTCTCCCGTCTTTGGAATCAGCAGATAAGTAGCCGACGGAGTAATAAACGGCGTACATACCAAGTATTTATCGTTCTCGTAAATGCTGATTATGTCCTTGATATAACGGTTTTCCTGAAGGAACTTCTGCGGATTTCCCTCCAACTCTTTCAAAGTCCCTTCCGGAACATAATCATCCGAAACAATCGTAAACACTTTTTCCAGTTCCCTATCCGGAGATAGGGAATAAATATAAGGCGTAAAGCGTTCGTTATAAAGGATACGGTTGCCGCTCCGATACAGATAATGCTTGGAACACTGCAAAACACTCAGTTCGTCCACCGAATCATAAAGAGGCTTGCACAAGGGAGTCAATGTGTTACTCCCCTTGTCAAAACGAGCCAGTTTCACATTTTGCCCCGCCTCAAAAACATCACGCAGCAGGAATACATCCGTATTCAAGCAACAAAACTCCTTGAAATGCTTGCCGACGGGAATCACTTCATATTCCTTAGGATTCCCCTGCTTATAACAAATGATATTCATCCGCGCGTTGTCTGCCACATAGACATTCCCCAACGAGTCCACATCCATATCCATCAACTCGATATACTCTCCAGGCCCTTCTCCCGGCTTGACAATGGAAGACAAGAAATGCCCGGCCTCATCAAAAATAAAAACTCCGTTGTTCTGTATCCGGTCGAGGACATAGTATTTCCCATTCCGATAGAGAATCTTGTTGATATACCCCAACAGGCATTCATCCTTGGTTTCCAGCGGGATGAATGTTACATCCGTCACATTCACAGTGCCAGTCTCAACCTCATCCCAAAGAATAGAAGTCCCCTCATCTGCCTCAGCAGACTTAGGAGCACAAGAGATTACACACAAAATAAGCAAAGGCAGAACAAGTAAACACAATCTATTCATGACTTAAAACAATAAAGAGCACTCTACATATTACGAGGAGTAAAATTAACCCATGTACCACGTTGGCAATAATCGTTTCCACCCCATGCACAATCACGACGGTAGGTAGTTTTTATGCCATAAGAAAGAACTTCAGTTGATATTATTTCATCATAAATCTTCTTATCCGTGTATATAGTTCCACCCAATTCTCCACTTGCCAACGCTTCAACATTAGCTAAAATCAAAGGATCAATACTCCTTTTCATTTGTTGAGACTTGTAGACTACAATACTTGCTACCATTAACACACAAACAATTGATAACTTTAAAAACTGTTTTTTCATTTCTTATTAAAAAATTAGATTTACATTTCAAACGAATTTTAAAGGCGCATATATCCTTATATGATTTCAAAATCTCCCCAATATAGCACCCCATCCAATTTAATTTCTATATGATAGGCTTTGCCTTTCGGATCGTCTATTTCAAAAGCATAGGACAATTCACCATTACTCATGTCTGGCGACTCTGAAAAGACCACCAAACCGTCCTCATTTTCCACGGTTATCCATAAGCCTTCACATGGCGAAGCAAAACGAATATAGACAGTCCGGCCATCATGGGTAACAATAGGATCTATATGGATAGAGCGATCCTCTAAAGTCCTATTATCCCTTATATCTTTATATATAAACACTTCCCTCTCTTCCGACTTCACATTACAAAGGACACATAGCAGCATCCCAATACAACAAAATAAAACTTTCATATTCATAAGCCAACAATTTAAAATTTCGTTGTCGCAAAGATAGTGGCTTATAGATTTGGCAATTAAGAATCAAGTGTACAAAGCTGTGTACATTTTCAGTTTAACATGTACAACAACACACAGTGCAGTGTACAAAACCGTGTACATAGCACCATACTAAACAGAATATCAACACTATAAAGAATACACGACATCATCCCAATTCCGTGGTTCACCCTCTACGCCATAAACCTTTTTGTACATTCTCCGACGTGCGGCTGTAATGCTTTCTTTACCATGTGCAGTCAATACAGCAATCTCTCCTGGACGAATGCCCAACTTTATCAATAAACAAATATGGTATTCATGCTCACTAAAACCTGCATAGAGGGCATATAATTTCTCTTTAAAGTCCGGGCATAAAATATGGATCTCTTTTTCTATTCGCTCCCAATCAGCTTGTCTTAACTGCTTGACACATTTATTGGCCACAGACAAACGGGCTAACAATTCCTTACGAATATCCGATTTTTCAATCACTTCTGCTACTTGTTTTTGCATCTCCAAAGCTGCCCGCGCCTGCTCATTCTCGTGAAGCATCCTCTCACGCTGCAACTCCAACTGCATTCTCAACGTGTCATCCGCCTCACGCAACTTCCGTTCCAAATCTGCCACTTTCTGTTCATTCTCCCAAATAAATTGCTCACTCCGTTGCTGCAATTCTTCTTTGATACGGTTTGCCTTTTCCAGACGAGCCGCCAATTCGGACTTCTTCCGGCGAGCATATTGCACATACGCAAAAGCGAAAGCCAAGAATAAAATACAAATACCCAAACTCCCATAAAACAGCCACACCCTTTGCTGCCTTTCTTCCTTCAGGTGCAAATTTTCTTTCTCGCGCAACCGATAGTTATACAAAGCATGTGCCCGACGAATGGTCTCGACATCGGTCAAATGACGAATCGAGTCATCATATACCTGATATTGTACAAAATGCTCCAAAGCTGCATCGAAATCCTTTCTACGCATAGCAACCTGTGCCAAGGCAAAGTGTGCCATTTCCTTGGCATACACCGTGCCGCAATCCAATAATTCAGTCCAATAATAAATCGCAGAATCTAACCGCCCCGTATAATTATACAATTTCGCCGCCATAGAATAAAGCCCGCTCCGGCTGGCCTTATTCCTATCTTTGAAAGCCTCACGCAAATACGCTTCTACCTGGTCATACTGCTCTAACCCAAGATACAGGCTGGCCAATTGGCTCTGCGCCACCTGCAACATACCCGGCATTCCCTTTTCCAAAGCAAAATCCATCGCTTTCTGCGAATAGTACAAGGCACTATCCATCTGCTCCAACCCTTGATAGGCGGTTCCCATATCCCGCAACGCATAAACCTGCCCCTTGATATCCTTAGCTTCCACGCTACAAGCATACGCCTTCCGATACATCTCCAACGCCTCCCCATACATCTCCTGATACAGGAACAGCGTCCCCGTCTGGCTGTAAATCTTCCCGGCCAAACGCTCCTCGCCCTGCGGGGGAAGCGCCTCCGCCGCCCGCTCGAAGTAGTCCAACGCCTGCGGCGCGTCCCCCATGTCGCGGTACACCCGCCCGGCATAATAGCAGGCTTCGGGCAACAAACGGCGGTCGCCCTTCTGCCCGTAGTAATCCACCACCGGGAGGATGACGCTGTCCGACGTATGGACGACATACGCCTTGTCCGCCGCCTTCACCGTCAGCAGGCGGTAGTACATCCGCACCCGCTCGGGCGCGCCGGGCACGCTGTCCGCCCAACGGGCCAACAACCGGCGGGCACTGTCCGCATCAGTCTCCGCCAACGAATCGGCCTGCACCAGCACACGGGGGTACGGCCGCCCGCCACAGGCAGAGAGGCAGAGGCACAAGGCCAGGAGGGCGCAAAGTGGAAGCAGGTTCTTCATAAGCACAAGCGAACTAATCCGGGGCAAAGATAAGCATTAAATGTTTCCGGGTTTGCCGGGAACGAGAAAATTATCCCTGCTAACCGGCACGCCCCAACCATGGGTCAAGATACTGCCAAACACCCACCTCGCTCTTGTCTATACACAAGACCGAGGTAAGACCAAGATACGACCGGAGAACGACTTTAATAGGTAGGAAGCAGGGCTTCGGCAAGAACGGAAGGCATCACCTTCCGAAGAGCCAACGGTTCAGCCAGCGGTTGATGTAGACATTGGCCACGGACAGGCCCACGCCGAGGGCCGCGCCCGCCAGGACGTCGGAGGGATAGTGGACGCCCTCGTTCATGCGCGACACGCCCACCGAGCAGGCCCAAAGGGCGGTGGGGGCAATGACGTACCACTTGGGATAGCGGATGCTGAGCGAAGTGGCCAGCGCGAAAGCCGTGGCCGTGTGGCCGGAAGGGAACGAAGGGCTGTCTTCCAGGCTGTACGGGTGGACGCGGGCGGGATAGCGTTCGTAGGGGCGGTCGCGCCCCACAAGGTACTTCAGGCCATAAGTCACCACAAAGGTGCCCGCCACGCTGGTGCCCACGTAGACGGCGTCCTTCAGCAGGTCGCGGTCGTCCTTCGCCCAGGCGGCCAGGGCCATGGCCACAGGGACGCCCACGGCCAGGTAGGGTTCGGACTTCGAGATTACTTTATTGTAATTGCGGATGAAGCGGCCGTCCCAACTGTTGACGCGGTGGACGGTGTTAATGTCCCAGTTCTGGGCCGCCAGGGGACACAGGACGGGAAGCAGGAAGGCGAAGAGGAGAAAATATCTTTTCATAACCAGCATATTGACCGCGCAAAGGTACGCATTTTGGCGACAAGGCAAAGCGGCAGGCCGCCGATAATGCGCGTCCCGCACGGATTTATTTCCTTAATCGCTTGTTTGATAAAGGTTTTTCATATACTTTTGCAAAGAGTTAGCAGGCCCAATCTTGCAAATGACATTTTCTAAACAATTTAAATAACTTTAATTCAATCATTTATGTGGTTAAGTAATTCATCTGTAGGAAGGAAAGTGGTGATGAGCGTTACCGGTATCGCCCTTATCCTGCGTTACCGGTATCGCCCTTATCCTGTTTCTGACGTTTCACATGGCGATGAACCTGGTTGCGCTCATATCTGCCAACGGGTACAACGCCGTCTGTGAGTTCTTGGGAGCGAACTGGTATGCGCTGGTTGCCACCATCGGCCTGGCTGTGCTGTTCATCATTCACATCATCTACGCCTTCTGGCTGACGATGCAGAACCGCCGCGCGCGCGGCAGCGAGCACTATGCCGTCACCGAACGCCGCAAGGAAGTGGAATGGGCTTCGCAAAACATGCTGGTGCTGGGCCTCATCGTCATCCTGGGCCTGATTCTGCACCTGGTCAACTTCTGGTCGAAGATGCAGCTGCCCGAACTGATGCACCAACTGGGCATGCACGCTGACACGCTGACACTGGCCTATGCCGCCGACGGCGTGCATCACATTGCCAACACCTTTGCCAACCCCGTCTTCGCCGTCCTGTACCTCGTCTGGCTGGCAGCCCTGTGGTTCCACCTGACACACGGCTTCTGGAGCGCCATGCAGACCCTCGGCTGGAACAACAAGGTTTGGATCAACCGCTGGCAGTGCATCTCCAACATCTATTCTACCATCGTCGTGCTGTGCTTCGCGCTGGTAGTCGTCGTGTTCTACATCAAATCACTGTTGTAAGTTCGTAAGTTTTTGAGTTTTTAAGTTTTTGAGTTTTTGTCCCCACAAAAAGCAATGGGGCGACTCCAAGAATGAACTTACAAACTATCAAACTGACAAACTTATAAACTACTAAACTAAAAAAACTAAAATCATCATGACTAAGATAGATTCAAGAATACCGGAAGGACCGGTAGCAGAGAAATGGACCAACTATAAGGCTCACCAGAAACTTGTGAACCCCGCCAACAAGCGCCGTCTGGACATCATCGTGGTAGGCACGGGCTTGGCAGGTGCCAGCGCAGCCGCTTCCCTCGGCGAAATGGGTTTCAAAGTATTCAACTTCTGCATCCAAGACTCCCCGCGCCGCGCACACTCCATCGCCGCACAGGGAGGTATCAACGCTGCGAAGAACTACCAGAATGACGGCGACTCTGTTTACCGTCTCTTCTACGACACGGTGAAGGGCGGCGACTACCGCGCCCGCGAGGCAAATGTTTACCGCCTGGCCGAAGTCAGCAACAACATCATCGACCAGTGCGTGGCACAGGGTGTCCCCTTTGCACGTGAATATGGTGGCACCTTGGCCAACCGCTCATTCGGCGGCGCACAGGTATCGCGCACGTTCTACGCGAAAGGCCAGACGGGCCAGCAACTGCTGCTGGGAGCTTATTCATCCCTGAGCCGCCAGGTGGCAGCCGGTAACGTGAAGCTGTTCACCCGCTATGAGATGCAGGATGTGGTCATCATCGACGGGCGCGCACGCGGCATCATCGCCAAGAACCTGGTGACGGGCAAGCTGGAGCGTTTCGCCGCACACGCAGTGGTCATCGCCACGGGCGGATACGGCAACACGTACTTCCTGTCTACGAACGCCATGGCTTGCAACTGCTCGGCTGCCATGGCCTGCTACCGCAAGGGAGCTTTGTTTGCTAATCCGGCTTACGTGCAGATTCACCCGACTTGTATCCCCGTGCACGGCGACAAGCAGTCGAAGCTGACGCTGATGTCCGAGTCCCTGCGCAACGACGGCCGCATCTGGGTTCCGAAGAAGCTGGAAGACGCGAAGAAACTGCAGGAAGGCACGCTGCAAGGCAAGGACATCCCCGAGGAAGACCGCGACTACTACCTGGAACGCCGCTACCCGGCCTTCGGCAATCTGGTGCCGCGCGACGTGGCCAGCCGCGCCGCCAAGGAACGTTGCGACAAGGGCTATGGCGTGAACAACACCGGCCTGGCCGTGTTCCTGGACTTCTCGGAGGCTATCAACCGCCTGGGCAAGGATGTGGTGGCACAACGCTACGGCAACCTGTTCGACATGTACGAAGAAATCACCGACGTGTCGCCCTATGAGAACCCCATGATGATTTATCCCGCCATCCACTACACGATGGGCGGCATCTGGGTGGACTACGAATTGATGACCACCATCAAGGGCCTGTTCGCCATCGGCGAATGTAACTTCTCCGACCACGGTGCCAACCGCCTGGGTGCATCGGCGCTGATGCAGGGCTTGGCCGACGGTTACTTCGTATTGCCTTACACCATCCAGAACTACCTGGCCGACCAGATCACGGTTCCCCGCTTCTCCACTGATTTGCCCGAATTTGCCGAGGCAGAGAAGGCTGTACAGGCCAAGATTGACCACTTGATGGGTATCAAGGGTAAGAAGTCCGTAGACTCCATCCATAAAGAACTGGGTCACGTGATGTGGGAATATGTCGGCATGGGCCGCACGGAAGCCGGCTTGAAGACCGCACTGGTCAAACTGAAGGAAATCCGCAAGGAGTTCGAGACGGAATTGTTCATCCCCGGCGAAAAGGAAGGCATGAACGTAGAGCTTGACAAGGCTATCCGCCTGAACGACTTCATCACGATGGGCGAACTCATCGCTTACGACGCACTGAACCGCAACGAATCGTGCGGCGGACACTTCCGCGAAGAGTACCAGACGGAAGAAGGAGAAGCCAAACGTGATGACGAGAACTACTTCTACGTGGCTTGCTGGGAATACCAGGGCAGCGACGACAAAGCCCCGGTGATGTACAAAGAGCCGCTGGTTTATGAAGCAATCAAAGTTCAAACGCGTAACTATAAGTCATAAGTTTTTGAGTTTATAAGTTATTGAGTCTATAAGTTATGGGAACTTACAAGGATTTATTGGCATGGCAAAAAGGCATCAAACTTGCCAAAGCTGTCTATCAGCTTACTGCCAATTATCCTTTGGAAGAACGCTTCGGACTAACAAACCAAATGCGAAGATGTTCTGTTTCCATCCCTTCCAACATAGCAGAAGGATTTGGAAGAAGTTCCAATAAGGAATTAGTTCAATTCTTATATATATCCTTAGGTTCTTCAAATGAGTTGGACACGCAACTGACCATCTCTTACGAATTATCCTATATATCAGAAAACCAATTTCTGGAGATAGGGAAATTAAACAACGAGGTTAGTAAAATGCTACTGTCCTTAATCTATCGAAGAAAGAATGGATTAGATTCAAATTCTTAAAATAATAAATTAAACAAACTTGGTGAGTGAAAGAACTTAAAAACTCAAGAACTCATCAACTTAAAAACTAAAAAGCTATGGACAAAAATATATCATTTACTTTGAAGGTATGGCGCCAGAAAGGTCCGAAAGCCCAGGGCGCATTTGAGACCTACGAAATGAAGGACATCCCGGGCGATACGTCGTTCCTGGAAATGATGGACATCCTGAATGAGCAACTCATCAGTGAAGGCAAAGAGCCGGTCGTGTTTGACCATGACTGCCGCGAGGGCATCTGCGGCATGTGCTCGCTCTACATCAACGGCCACCCGCATGGCCCGGCACAGGGCGCAACGACGTGCCAAATCTACATGCGCCGCTTCAACGACGGCGACGTCATTACTGTGGAACCGTGGCGTTCAGCCGGATTCCCCGTCATCAAAGACCTGATGGTGGACCGCACGGCCTACGACAAAATCATGCAAGCCGGCGGCTACGTGAGCGTCAACGCTGGCGCTGCACAGGACGCCAACGCCATCCTTATCCCGAAGACCATCGCCGACGAAGCTATGGACGCAGCCAGCTGTATTGGTTGCGGCGCCTGCGTGGCTGCCTGCAAGAACGGTTCGGCCATGCTGTTCGTATCGGCCAAGGTGAGCCAGTTGAACCTGCTGCCGCAAGGCAAGTCCGAGGCTCTGCGCCGTGCCAAAGCCATGTTGGCCAAGATGGATGAGCTGGGCTTCGGCAACTGCACCAACACCCGCGCCTGCGAAGCTGAGTGCCCGAAGAATGTCTCCATCAGCAACATTGCCCGCCTGAACCGCGACTTCATCCGCGCCAAGCTGAAAGATTAATCAGACTCCTTTCTACATTTGATTAATATCAACAAGAAGCCTCCTCACGCCCCTCGGGGCGGAGGGGGCTTTTTTTGATGCCTGCGGCCTTAGCAAGAAGAGAGAAAGAGCAAGAAGAGGGGATAAAATGAAAACTGTAACTAAAAAGCAGGATAAAAATGCAATCAGAAAGAAGATAACACGTAGTAGTATTAAATAGATTTAATTTCTACATCAAAAACAGTTTGAAAGCTTGCGGTAATGCAGAGAAAGCACTACCTTCGCGCCGTGATTTTTTTCATAGTATTAGATTTAAGGTTAACAAAAAGGTTGGGCTCGGCGGAGCCCTTTTTTTATGCCCGCCTGTCTCCGGCCACTACGGGCCAATTCCATTTTCAGCCTATCCCCAGCAACGGTTCAATCTGCTTGAAAATATCGTAAAGCTCAGCCTGCGTCTCGGCCCGGAGCATGGCGATGCGCGTCTCGCGGAAATTGGGAATGCCTTTGAAGAGGGGGCTGGCGGCCAGGTGGCGGCGGACATGCAGGATGCCGCGACGCTCGTCCAGCAGGCGCACGCTGTCATCGACCTCGCGGCGAAGGACATCGAGTTTCCAAGCGGGTGTCAATCCCTCCAGTTCCTCGCCCGTCTGCAAGAAATGCTTGATTTCCTTGAAAATCCAAGGACGGCCGAAGCTGGCGCGCCCCACCATGATGCCGTCCACGCCGTAGCGTTCGAAGCATTCCTTCGCACGTTGGGGGGTGGTGACATCCCCGTTGCCGATGATTGGGATACGCATCCGGGGATTGGCCTTCACTTCGCCGATGAGCGTCCAGTCAGCCTCGCCCGTGTACATCTGTGCGCGGGTACGCCCGTGGATGGTGAGGGCAGCGATGCCACAGTCCTGCAACTGTTCGGCCAGGGTGACAATGACCTTGCTCTCCGCATCCCATCCCAAGCGCGTTTTTACGGTGACGGGCAAGCGAACGGCATCGACCACGGCGCGGGTGATGTCCAGCATCAGCGGGATGTTGCGCAACATCCCGGCACCGGCTCCCTTGCCCGCTACGCGCTTCACCGGGCAACCGAAGTTCAAGTCGATGACGTCGGGCCGCGCCTGCTCGACAATCTTCGCGGCCTGTACCATTGTATTCACGTCGCATCCGTAGATTTGTATGGCCACGGGGCGTTCGGCGTCGCTGATGTTCAGTTTCTGCTCCGTCTTGCTGACAGAACGTATCAAGGCATCGGCAGACACAAACTCAGTGTACACCATGTCGGCTCCGAACTCCTTGCACATCAGTCGGAAAGCCGGGTCGGTAACGTCTTCCATCGGGGCCAGCAGCACAGGGCGCTCGCCCAGGTCAATAGAGGCAATCTTCATAAATTCATTGTTTAGGCAGCAAAGGTACGGAAAATCCACGCCTGCCGTATGACAAATAGAGGGAAAAGAAGTATCTTTGCCCATCCAATCATTAAAACCAACAGATATGAAAAAGCAAATCATGGGGGCATTCATCCTGGCCGCCGCCCTGTTCATCCACACACCGAACGCCATCGCGCAAGAGGCTAACAGCGAATACAAACAAGCGTTGCAAGAGATGCTGAACGCTGCGGGGTCGGAAGCAATTAGCAACCAGCTAATCCCGCAAATAATCGAAATAGCCAAGACAGGCTCCACAAACACGCCAGACAGCTATTGGGAAGCAGTGAAAAAGAAAATGCAAGACAAGTTCCTCGGAAAGATAATAGACGGCTATGTGCCCATCTACCAGAAGTATCTGACGATAGACGACTTAAAACAACTCACCGCTTTCTACCAAAGTCCCCTTGGAAAGAAATTTGCCCAAGCCTCCCCCGCCATCATGATGGAAGGAACAAAGCTGGCTCAACAGTTAAGCATGGAAATGTTTAAAGAAATAGAGGAAGAGACCAAAAACTACCAATCTTCGCAACAAGAATGACAGAAAAAGACTTCGAAATAATGGCCCCCGTCGGCTCGCGGGACTCCCTGGCCGCCGCCATACAGGCGGGTGCCGACTCCATTTACTTCGGCATCGAGAACCTGAACATGCGAGCCCGCTCGGCCAGCACGTTCACCATTGACGACCTGCGCGAGATAGCCCGCACCTGCGAAGAGCACGGCATGAAGAGCTACCTGACTGTCAACACCATTATCTATGACCAGGACATCGCCCTGATGCGCACCATCGTCGACGCTGCCAAGGAGGCCGGCATCTCCGCCATCATCGCCGCCGACGTGGCCGTGATGACCTACGCCCGCAGCATCGGACAAGAAGTGCACCTCAGCACCCAACTGAACATCTCGAACACGGAGGCCCTGCGTTTCTACGCCGCCTTCGCCGACGTTGTCGTGCTGGCTCGCGAACTGAATTTAGAGCAGGTGGCGCAGATTCACCGCGCTATCGTGGAGGAACACATCTGCGGCCCGTCCGGGCAACCCGTGCGCATTGAGATGTTCTGCCACGGCGCCCTGTGCATGGCCGTCAGCGGCAAGTGCTACCTCTCGCTCCACCAGATGAACCACTCCGCCAACCGGGGAGCCTGTATGCAGGTCTGCCGCCGTTCGTACATTGTGCGCGACAAGGAGACGGACGCCGAACTGGAGATTGACAACCAGTACATCATGTCGCCCAAAGACCTGAAGACCATCCACTTTCTCAACAAGATGATGGACGCCGGCGTGCGCGTCTTCAAGATAGAAGGCCGGGCGCGCGGGCCGGAGTACGTGCGCACCGTGGTAGAGTGCTACAAAGAGGCCATCCGCGCCTACGTGGACGGCAGCTTCACCGACGAGAAGATTGAGGATTGGAACCGCCGGCTGGCCACCGTCTTCAACCGGGGATTCTGGGACGGCTACTACTTGGGCCAACGCCTGGGCGAATGGACACGAAATTATGGCTCGGCGGCCACCGAACGCAAGATTTACGTGGGACGGGGCGTGAAATACTTCTCCAACCTCGGCGTGGCAGAGTTCTTGGTGGAAGCCGCCGAACTGAACCAAGGCGACAAGCTGCTCGTCACCGGCCCGACCACGGGGGCGCTCTTCCTCACCGCCGACGAAATGCGCGTAGACTTGAAGCCCGTCCCCACCGTCCACAAAGGGGAGCACTTCTCCATCAAATGCGAGAAGATACGCCCCAGCGACAAGCTCTACAAGCTGGTCTCGACGGAGGAACTGAAACGCTTCAAGGGACTTGTTTAATAAAGAATGAAGAATGTAGGATGAAAAATCCGGGTATCGGTGACGTCTGTTTATCCCTAAGACTTTCATTCTTAATTCTTCGCCCTTCATTCTTCATTCTTAATTTCTAATTCTTCATTCTTAATTCTTCATGTAACGATGGACTACATACACGAACTGCGCCTGAAAGTGCGCGACTACGAATGCGACCTGCAAGGCATTGTCAACAACGCCAACTACCAACACTATCTGGAGCACGCCCGCCACGAGTTCCTGCTCAGCACGGGAGCCGGCTTCGCCGAACTGCACCGCCAGGGCATTGACCCGGTGGTAGCACGCATCACCCTCTCCTTCAAGACTCCGCTGCGCAGCGGAGATGAATTCATCTGCAAACTCGCCCTGCGCAAGGAGGGCATCAAGTACGTTTTCTACCAGGACATCTACCGCGCATCGGACAACAAGCTGGTGCTGAAAGGCGTGGTGGAAGCCGTATGCGTGGTGAACGGACGCCTGAGCCAGAGCGGACT
Organism: uncultured Bacteroides sp.; assembly: GCA_949288585.1. Classification (GTDB taxonomy): domain Bacteria; phylum Bacteroidota; class Bacteroidia; order Bacteroidales; family Bacteroidaceae; genus Bacteroides. Next base: position 29,842 of record CASEKR010000002.1, read on the forward strand.
GTTCGACCAGTTATTTGCCCCTTACCTGACAGAAGCATAACCTTTCACATTCCCCCACCATGGATTACACCGACGAACGACTTTGCAGCATCGCGCTCACCTTGTGCGAAGGCATAGGCACGCTGACGGCCCAACGGCTGGTAAAGACGGCCGGCAGCGCGGCCCAGGTCTTTGCCCGCCGCCATGAACTGGCGCAACTCAATCCCGACATACAGCCCGGCGCGTTGAAAGCCCTTGACACGCCAGGCATCTTCGCCCGCGCCGAACAAGAACTGGACTTTGCCGACAAACATGGCATTGCCTGCCTCACCCCGAAAGATGAGGGTTACCCCGTGCGGCTCTGCCAATGCGACGACGCGCCGCTCTATCTTTTTTACAAGGGAAAAGCCAACCTCAACAGTCTGCGGGTGGTCAGCCTGGTGGGAACACGCCGCGCCACAGAATACGGCAAACAATTCTGCAACGACTTTGTGCGGGACCTGTCCGCCCTCTGCCCCGACTTGCTGGTGGTCAGCGGGCTGGCCTATGGCATCGACATCGCCGCCCACCGCGCCGCCTTGGCGCAACAGGTGCCCACCGTGGCCGTGTTGGCGCACGGGCTGGACCGCATCTACCCGTCCACCCACCGGAAGACGGCTGCCGACATGCTGGCACAGGGCGGACTGCTGACGGAGTTCCTGACAGGGACAGAGCCGGAACGCTACAACTTCGTCAGCCGCAACCGCATCGTAGCAGGCATGGCCGATGCCGTCATCGTGGTGGAATCAGGCGAGAAAGGCGGCTCGCTCATCACCGCAGAACTGGCCAACGGCTACAACCGGGAATGCTTCGCAATGCCGGGACGGGTGTATGACGAGGTATCGAAAGGATGCAACAACCTTATCCGGGACAATAAAGCGGCCTTGATACAGGGTGCCGAGGATTTCGTGGCCACCATGGGCTGGGGCATCGCAAAGAGCAAGCCTGCCTCCATACAACGCGCCCTGTTCCAGGAACTGACGGAAGAAGAAAGCCTCATCGTGCAGTTGCTGAGACAGGGCGACCTGCCAATCAATGCCTTGACGGTAGAGAGCAACATCCCCGTCAGCCGGCTGAGCGGCATATTGTTTGAGATGGAAATGAAAGGCATCGTAAAAGCCCAGGCTGGCAACATGTACCACCTCCTGGGCTAAACGCTCCTCACCGTAATGAGGCATCAATCGTCGTAACGTTCGCTCAATATCGTGCCGTCGTCGGCCACGCAGAGTTCCCATTCGCGGCGGTCTTTCACGGCCTCCACTTCGTACCAATTGCGGTCGGGCGTTTCCACGCGCTCGTACTCATGGTCGCTGATGCGGTAGCCTGCGGCTTCCACGGCCTGGCGCACGGTATCGGGCAGCGTGCGTGTCTCCCACTCGGTGCGCACCCACTCATTGCGGCCGTTGAACTTGACGTCCTTCTCCAGGCCGTCGTGGCGGATTTCCACTTCCAGGTAGCCGTCGTCATAATCCCGCTCCAGAATGACAGCGCCGGGATAACGCTGCTCGATGAAGGTTTCGACCTCCGTGCCCACCGGAACGCCCCCGCCTTGGGTGCCTCCACCCAGTTCGGGACGTTCTTCCACGCCGTCCGCGCGGACATAGAGGTCACGGTCGTTGCCAAAGCGCGTCTCCAGTTCGAAGCAGAAGTAGGTAGTCTCCACGCCATCGGCATTCACCACGTACATCTCCACGTCGTCCACCCAAGCGCCCTGCTGCATGAGTTCGGACGCCTCGACGGTAGCCCTCACCACGTCGGGAATCTCCGTGCCCTGGTAGTGCAGGTCGGTTTTGTAGTACAGCCACTGCCCGCCGCTGCCGTCGAAGAAGGCTTCGTACTTGCGCCTTTCGTAGATAAATTCCACTTCCAGCCCGCCATCCTCGGCCTCCACGTCAATCAGGCGATATCCCGGGAAACGCTGGTCCAGCCAAGCCTGCACGCTGCCGTCGGGCGACTGGGGCAGGTATTGCCCATAGTCCTTGTCGGGCGCGGCGTCCAGAATTTCCTGCACCAGGATGCCGTCGGCCGTATAGTAAAGGTCCACTTCGCTCTCGCCGCGTTCGGCTTCGATGACGTAGAGGGTTTCGCTGCCGTCGCGGCGTTCCAGCACGTCCACTTCGTCGTCCGCCCGCCATCCGGAGCCGTCCTGCCCGTATTCCGTCTCCGCAAAGGCGGCAGCCACGGGCGCAGGCAACTGGCTGAAAGGTATTTCATACTTCACCATGTCGCGGTGTCCGCCCTGGCCATACCAGGCGGTGTTGCTGGCCGAACGGGTGGTAGAGAAGTCGGCGGCGTAGTAGTCCCCCTCGCGTTCCCACTCCACGTTCTGCGCGTCGGGATAATCGTTTTGGAACTGTGCCAGGATAGCTTCGGGCACTTCCACGTGGCCCGGAGGATAACCGTCGGTGTGCTTGTCGTCGTCCGAGCAAGCGGTCAGCGTGCCCAGCAGGGCAGCCGACAGGATGATGCATACAGATAACAGTTTCTTCATAACTTCATGTTTTTAAAAAGTAAATACAAATCGAATGTTTTCTGCTGCAAAGAAAGAGCCTGAATCTGGAAAGAAACTGGAAAGCGCCAGGAAAAGACCCCCACCCTGCCGGAAAAGACAAGACGCGTTCCGGCTTATTTGAACAACTTTTGCGAGAACTGCGTCAGGTAGATGCGCCAGTTGCGCCAGATGTGCCCGCCTTCGGTCTCGACATACTCATAGGGATAGCCCTTCGAATTGAGGTACTTGCGGTAGTCGGCATTGACCTGGTAGAGGAAGTCCGTCTTGCCGATGGCAATCCAGTAGAGCTTGGGATGCGCCCCGAACAGCGCCGCCATTTCCCGGCCGAACTGCGGGTCGCTGTTCATCTGGTCCAGGGCAGAGCCTTGGCGGTCGTTGCTGGCGCCCAAGAAGATGGCCGAAGAGAACAGGCCCACGTAGTCGAACATGTCCGGATACATCTTGGAGATGGCGAACGAGTGGCCGCCGCCCATCGACAGTCCGCAGATGGCACGGTTCTTCTTGCCCTTCAAGACGCGGTAGTGGCTCTCCACGTAGTTCACGATGTCGGGGAAGCTCTCTTCCATCGACGCTACGGGCGCCGGCGACTGGTGGGACATGAACGAGGGCTTGTACATGCCGCGCGACCATTCGCCCGGGGCAGCCTCGCAGTTGGGGTTGCCGTTGGGCATCACCACAATCATGGGTTTCGCTTTGCCCGACGCGATGAGGTTGTCCAGAATCTGCGCGGCGCGCCCCAGCGTGGTCCAGGCGTCTTCATCGCCGCCCGCGCCGTGCAGCAGGTAGAGCACCGGATAGCGTCCGCGCCCCTCCTCGTAGCCGGCGGGCGTGTAGACGGTCATGCGACGGTGCATCTTCAGCGTGGGGCTGTCGTACCATACTTTGGAGACATTGCCGTGGGGCACGTCGTTCACGCTGTACAGGTCGCCCGTGTCGCCGGCGGCCTTCTCCACAATGAAGATATTGGTGTACGACGCGATGTCGCGGCACATGTAGACGTTGGACGGGTCGAGGAACGTCATCCCGTCCACCCGGAACGTGTAATAATACAGTTCCGGCTCAAGGGGCTGCGAAGTGTAGGTCCACACACCGTTCTTTTCTTCCTTCAACTGGGCCACGCCCGGCGATTCCATCTCGCCCATGGGGGTGGAAATCTTCATCGGGGGCAGGAAATCGCCCGTCACTTCCACTTTGACGGCTTTCGGGGCAAAGAGGCGGAAGGTCACCGTGCCGTCGTCATTCACTTGGGGCGAAACCAGTTCGCCGCCGCTAAACAAGGCTTGCTGCGCAAAGATGCCAAGGGCGAAGAGCGCACAGGCCAACAAGGAAATCATTCTTTTCATCGTGTTTATCATTTTAGTAAAACAAATCTCTCGAAGACAGTGTATGTGTAAACCTCCACAAAAATAAGTATTTTGTCTGGATAAGCGAAAGGAATGCCCTATCTTTGTAGCAAAAAATTATTTCCTCCCATGACGCCCCTGAACGAAGAGACCCTCCGCTTCATCCGCCTGCACGCCGACGACGACGTGCGCGCACTGGCCCTGCACGCCCGGCCCGAGCCCGGCGTAGACCTGCCCGCCGCCTTGGAGCAGATAGCCGGCCGCCGGGTACTGGCCGCCAAGGTGCCCCGCTGGGCGGCCAAGGAGGGCATTGTCTACCCGCCGCGCCTGTCCTTAGAGCAATGTTCGTCCGAGGCGACGGCCAGCCACAAGGCTGAGATTGTCCGGCGGTTCGGCGGAGCGCGCGGCCGTCTGGCCGACCTGACGGGCGGGTTGGGCGTAGACTGCTCCTTCTTAGCGCCGCTCTTCCGGGAGGTGGACTACGTAGAGCGGCAGGAGACGCTTTGCGAACTGGCCGCGCACAACTTCCCCCGGCTGGGCTTGGGGCACATCCGCGTGCACCGGGCGGAGGCGGCAGATTTCTTGGAGGGGCTGGCAGCCGACTGGATTTTCCTGGACCCGGCGCGGCGCGACGCGCACGGGGGAAAGACGGTGGCCCTGGCCGACTGCGAGCCGGACGTCACCCGCCTGGAGAACAGGCTGCTGGCCTGCGCCCCCCGCGTCCTGCTCAAGCTGTCGCCCATGCTCGACCTGACGCTGGCCATGCACCAACTGGAGCGGGTAAGCGAAGCGCATGTTGTGGCCGTGGACAACGAGTGCAAAGAACTGCTGTTGGTGCTGGAGCGCGATTGTCCCGCCGCCGGCGCAAGCGAAGTGCCCATCCACTGCACATCTCTGCGCGGCGGCGCACCCGCACAGACCTTCACCTTCACCCGCCGGGCCGAACAGGAGGCTCCCTGCCCCCTCGCCGAAGAGCCGGGCGCTTACCTCTACGAACCCAACGCCGCCCTGCTGAAAGCCGGGGCGTTCCGCAGCCTGTGCCCCATCTACCAGGTACAGAAGCTGCATCCTAACAGCCACCTGTACACGTCGGACTATCCCGTAGACGGCTTCCCCGGCCGCCGCTTCCGCGTCACGGGCTGGAGCGGCTTCGGCAAGAAGGAACTCAAAGCATTGCTCGACGGCGTGTGCCAAGCCAACCTGAGCGTCCGCAACTTCCCCGCCCCCGTGGCTGAACTGCGCAAGCGGCTCCGCCTGGCCGAAGGGGGCGGCGTCTACCTCTTCGCCACCACCCTGGCCGACGGGCGGAAGGCGCTGCTGCGCGCCGAAAAAGCCTGAACGCAGTATCTCCACCCGGAAGAAAAAACCTGACACGCGGACGCCGTGCGGAAAACGGATGCGTTCTCCGCACTCGGCGCTTGCGTTCTCCGCACTCGGCAGATACGTCCTCCGCACCCGGCGCGCGGCTCGTGTGCAGAGGGCACATCCGGCTGTGCCACAGCGAGATGGTCTGTTTCGGATAATTTGACAAAGCCGTCCCCGGCCGTAACGCCGTTGTAACAGGTTTGTTACTACACCTTAAATCTACCGAAAAAACCTTGTAATGCAGACCCTCTACTTTTGCGGCCAAATAGAAAACCATTTTTAATAAGTATGAAACAAATCGAACGAGTACTCTTATCTTTGCTCCTCCTCTTGGCGGCCGGGCTGCCTGTCCAGGCCGACGGGAATGCGAACAAAGACTATGTGAACGTGAACGAAACGAAACAGGGCGCCATCCGGGGCCGCATCGTAGACAACGCGAAGCAGACCCTGCCGGGCGCCACCATCTACATCGAGTCGCTCCACACGGGCGTGGTCAGCGACATGAACGGGTTCTACACTCTGGCCAATCTCGCGCCGGGCACCTACCGCGTGAAAGTCTCCTACGTGGGCTACTCGCCGGTGGAGATGACCATCACCATCCCCGAAGGGAAAACCGTGGAGCGCGACGTCACCCTGAACGAGGGCCTCGAACTGCAGGAAGTGGTCGTGGGCGGCGCCTTCACCGGACAGCGGCGCGCCCTGGCTTCGCAGAAGAACGCGATGGGCATCACCAACGTCGTCTCGGCCGACCAGGTGGGCAAGTTCCCGGACTCCAACATCGGCGACGCCCTGAAACGCATCTCGGGCATCAACGTACAGTATGATCAGGGCGAAGCGCGCTTCGGACAAGTGCGCGGCACCAGCGCCGACCTCAGTTCCGTCACCATCAACGGCAACCGCATCCCCTCGGCCGAAGGCGACACGCGCAACGTGCAACTCGACCTCATCCCCGCCGACATGGTGCAGACCATCGAAGTCAGCAAGGTCGTGACCGCCGACATGGACGGCGACGCCATAGGCGGCTCCATCAACCTCATCACCAAGAACACGCCCTACCGCCGCATCTTCAACGCCACGGCCGGAAACGGATACAACGCCGTCAGCAAGAAGGCCCAACTCAACCTCGGCCTGACCTACGGCGACCGCTTCCTGGACGACAAGCTGGGACTGATGATTTCCGGCTCTTACCAATACGCCCCCGGCGGCTCGGACAACGCCGAGTTCGAATACGACGTGGACGGAGACCAGGTGGTGATGAAAGAAGCACAGGTACGCCAATACTACGTCACCCGCGAACGCCAGAGCTACTCCCTCGCCCTGGACTACGAGTTCAACCCTGACCACAAAATCTCCTTCAAAGGCATCTACAACCGCCGCAACGACTGGGAAAACCGCTACCGCGCCGTCTACAAGGACTTGGACGAATCGGACCCCGCCGAACAATCCATCGAACTCCAGACCAAGGGCGGCGCCTCTGACACGAAAAACGCGCGCCTGGAACGCCAGCAGACCATGGACTTCACGCTGGACGGCGAACACAACCTGGGCGGGCGCGTGCTGATGGACTGGGCAGCCTCTTACTCACGCGCCAGCGAAGACCGTCCCAACGAACGCTACTTCGGGCTGAAGATGGACAACGCGGGCGACAACCTGCTCTCCACCTTCCACGGCGTGGGCGGGCGCGAGCCTTACTCCACACTCGCCTTCCCCGGACTGGGCGACGAAGCCTGGGAACTGGACGAACTGACCAACAGCGACCAGAGCATCTACGAAAACGAATGGAAGTTCCGCCTCAACTTCGAGCTTCCCTTGGCCAAAGGACTCTTCGGCAACACCCTGCGCTTCGGCGGAAAATATACGAACAAGACGAAAGACCGCGAGACGGAATGGTATAAGTACGACAAAGTATTCAGCGACAACGACGAATGGCGCAACCAGGGCGCGGCCCAGATACGCAAAGGATTCATGGTGGGCGGACAGCACCCCGTGGGCACGCACTTCGTCAGCAAGGAATACCTGGGCGGCATCGACTTCTCCTCCATGGAGGGAGAACCCGACTACGAAGAGATGTCGGGTAACTACCACGCCAACGAGCAAATCACCAGCGCCTACCTGCGCTTCGACCAGAAGCTGGGCCGCCGGCTCAACCTCATGCTCGGCCTCCGCATGGAACACACCGCGCTGGACTACCGGGGCCTGAACTGGGTGGTGGACGAAGACGAGAACGAAAGCCTCCAATCCACCGGCAACCGCAAGAACAACTACACCAACTGGCTGCCCAGCGTCCTGCTGAAGTATGACGTCAACGACGATTTCAAGCTCCGCGCCTCGTTCACCGAGACGCTCTCGCGCCCCAAATACGCAGCCCTCATCCCCAGCGTCAACTACAACCGCGCGGACGAAGAAGCCACCATCGGCAATCCGGACCTGAAGCCGACGACTTCCTACAATTTCGACCTCAGCGCCGAATACTACTTCAAGTCCGTCGGGCTCGTCAGCGTAGGCTTCTTCTACAAGAGCGTCAACGACGTCATTGTGGACGAAGTATGGCGGGGCATGGCCTCCGAAATACCCCTCAGCGGCACCTACGACTACGAAATCTCCAAACCCATCAACGCCTACGACGCCAACCTGTACGGCGTGGAAGCGGCCTACCAACGCGACTTCAGCTTCATCGCCCCCGCCCTGAAATGCCTCGGGTTCTACGGAAACTATACGTACACGGCCAACAAGACCAAGAACCACCACTTCGAACACCGCGTGCTGGAAGAAGGAGAAGAAATCGACATGATTGGTTCGCCCGAACATACGGCCAACGCTTCGCTCTTCTTCGAGAAGTGGGGCCTCAACCTCCGCCTCTCCTACAACTTCGCTTCCGCCTTCGTGGACGAAATGGGCGAAGTGGCCCAACTGGACCGCTACTACGACAAGGTGAACTACCTGGACCTGAACGCCACCTACACCTTCGGCAAGCGCTTCAAGACGACCATCTATGCCGACGTGACCAACCTGCTCAACCAGCCCTTGCGCTACTACCAGGGAACCAAAGACCGCACGATGCAGGTGGAATACTACGGAGCACGCTTCAATGCCGGCATCAAGGTGAGCTTCTAAGGCGGGAAACAGACGGAGCTTTTTCCCGGAAGATTCCAGAATCAACGTGTAACTTTGCGCCGTCAGTATCTCGACCAACAAGTATTAACTCTAAAAGAAATGAAAATGAAGAAACTATTCCTGCTCCTGTCCTTCGCCCTCTGCGCCACGTGGGCAGCCGCACAAGAAAAAATTGATTACAGCGTCTACGAAGACAAGTGCAACTTCTACATCGCCAACGACCTGGGCCGCAACGGCTACTACGACCAGAAACCTATCGCCGAACTGATGGGCGTGATGGCCGAAGAAGTAGGCCCCGAATGCGTCATCGCCGCCGGCGACATCCACCACTTCGACGGCGTCGCCTCTGTGGACGACCCGCTATGGATGACCAACTACGAACTCATCTACGCCCACCCCGAACTGATGATTGCCTGGCACCCCATCTGCGGCAACCACGAATACCGGGGCAACACGCAGGCCGTCATGGATTACAGCCGCGTCAGCCGCCGCTGGGAGATGCCCGCCCGCTACTATACCGAGGCATTCAGCGAAGAAGGCACCACCGTGCGCATCGTCTGGATTGACACCACGCCCCTCATAGACAAGTACCGCGAAGAGTACGGCAAGTATCCCGACGCCTGCCAGCAGGACATCGACACCCAACTGCAATGGTTGGACGCCACCCTGGCCGCCGCCAAGGAAGACTGGGTCATCGTGGTGGGACACCACCCCATCTACGCCGAGACCTCGAAGGACGACGTGGAACGCGAAGACATGCAGAGGCGCGTGGATACCTTGCTGCGGAAACACCGCGTGGATATGTACATCAACGGGCACATCCACAACTTCCAGCACATCCGCGCGGCAGGCAGCGACATTGACTACGTTACCAACTCGTCCGGCTCGCTCAGCCGCAAAGTGAAACCCATCGAGGGCACCGTGTTCTGCAGCAGCGAACCGGGATTCTCCATCCTGTCTGCCACGCCACGGACGCTGGAACTGCGCATGGTGGACAAGCATGGGAAAGTGTTGCACACCGTGACGCGCCAGAAGTAAAAAGCGCGAAGAAGAGAGACTGATTATTGCTTCTTTTTCTGTCCCCCGCCTACGGCTTGGCGCCGCCCAGCGGGGGCTTTTTATACCCTCACCTGCCCAACGGGGCATCCAGTACCACCACACGTGGCCGCGCAAACGGACGGCTGGGCGCCCCGGCGGCAGCGCGCGTCTGCGGGACAAAAGTCTGCTGGTCGAAACGGATAAACTCCTCCAGATCCGGCGTGCGGCCTTCGCCGCGACGCACCACGTTATTATAAATGGCCCGGCGCGACGGAGCGTTGAATCCCAAGATGTTGCTGCGCATCATGCTCTCCTCCGTCGAACGGTAAGCCCCCGACCAATACGTGCAGGCGCCTTCGATGACGCCCAGGCCCTGTCCGTCATAGCGCGGGTCGAAGAGGAAATCACTCCAAAGCACCGCGTTCCAGTCCGCTGTAAAATCCACGTTCATCCACCAGCCGAAGTCGCGCTGCTGTTGTTGGCGGTCGGCAATCTCGCTGGCAGGCATTGCCCCCTGCGTCTCGTAGGAATACTCATCGTCCAGCTTGCCGATGCCGTGGCCCACCACTTCATGCACCATCACGCGGCGGAAGTTCTCGCTGCCCAGCTTCTCAATGACGGGACAATAGGCCACGGAGAAGTCCACCGGATTCCCCTGCCGATCCGTATAGCTGTAATTCGTGCCGCCATAGGCGTCAGTGTTCAGCACCACCACGACCTGCGTATTGTTCAAGTCGATGCCCTCCACGGCCTGCGCGTATTCCTGCACAGCTTTGTCGTCGCCACCCACCAACGTGCTGTTTCCGCCCTCCATCCAGCAACCCAGGGCCGTCTCATAGCCCTCGGCAAAGATGTTGTGGCGCGACACGGCCGTCACGGAATAGATGTCGAAATAGTCCTGCAACGAGCGGATAGGCTCTTCGGTGAACAGATTCTCCACGGCCTGTTCCATCACTTGGGCATAGTAACCGTCCGCTATCTCCGTGTCGATGAACCCGTCGCCCATCAGCACCAAGGGGATGCCGTTGCCCTGCGTGTGCGGCTGGAGCAGTTCCACCGCCTTATCCATCGAATAATCTATGCTCTCGCCGGTGCCCTGCCCCACCTGCGTGATGGTGGCCGTAGCCAGCAGGTTCCCTTCGGTCAAAGGCGTATTTTCACTGGAAACCTTGCCAAAGTAAACGACCGTGGTCCGCGCCTGCCGCCCCTTGTTGGGCAAGACATACAGGGGCAGGTAATAAGACGCCTCGCTCACCGCCCGGGTGTCCGGCTGCGAAGTAATCCAGTCGCAATCTCCCTGCGTATATATAGCAAAGTTCTCCTGCGGCAGGGTGGTGCGGAAATAGATATTCAGGTTGCCTCCGTCCGCATCATGGGTAATGAGCGGGTCTTCCACAAAGATATACTCTTCCTGCCGCACGGCAAAGCGCACAGACTGCTCCCCGGCCATCAGACTCAGCGTAGCCTCGCGCACCTGCCCCGTATCGTTCGGCTTGGCCACCCGCAACACCACCTGCTGGTCGCCGGCTTCCCCGCTCGTGGGCGACACCTGCAGCCAATCCGCATCGACGCTCATGCTCCAACTACGGTCAGCCACAAACGACAAAGTATAGGTAGCCCCCATCTCCGCACCTATCAGCATTTCTTCACCGACAGAAAAATCAAACGCCTGCTCCTCGTCCTGGCAAGAATAAGCCAAAGACAACAGCCCCAGCAGACAAAAAAGGAAAACATGTTTTTTCATCATAAGACGTATGCAGTAATTAAACAATCCATCCTGCCCCGCACCAGCCGACGCAGAAACCGCCCCAAAAGTAAGAAATCGGCCCGAATAATGGAAAAAGGAAGCCCGAAAAACGCCTGCCGGCCGGAGAAAAAGCCCCGAGATATACCCAAAAGCAAAAAACAGCCCGCCAAATATTCCATTTCCTACCGAATTGGCGTATCTTTGCCGACAAATAGACACCGATAAACATCATGGCTGTAACCATCAAGAAAGTATCCGACCGACGGGACTTGAAGCGCTTCATCCGCTTCAACTATGAATTGTACAAGAACAACCCCTACTCCGTGCCCGACCTCTACGACGACATGCTGCGCACGCTGGACAAGAAGAAGAACGCCGCCTTCGAGTTCTGCGAAGCCGACTACTTCCTGGCCTACAAAGACGGCCGCTTAGTGGGGCGCGTGGCCGCCATCATCAACCACCGAGCCAACCAGACTTGGAACAAAAAGGAAGTGCGCTTCGGATGGATAGACTTCACGGACGACGCTGAAGTGTCCGAAGCCCTGATCCGCACCGTCGAACAATGGGGCAAAGAACGCGGCATGACCCAGATACAAGGCCCCCTCGGCTTCACCGACATGGATGCTGAAGGCATGCTGATAGAAGGCTTCGACCAACTGGGCACCATGGCCACCATCTACAACTACCCCTACTACCCCGCCCACATGGAGCGCTTGGGCTTCCGCAAAGACGCCGACTGGGTGGAGTTCAAAATCTACATCCCCGACGCCATCCCCGACAAGCACCGCCGCATCTCTGAATTGGTACAGCGCAAGTACAACCTGCAAGTCAAGAAATACACCTCGGGCAAAGCCATCGCCCGCGACTACGGCCAGGCCATCTTCCGGCTTATCAACGAAGCCTTTGCCCCCCTCTACGGCTATTCTGCCCTGTCGCAACGCCAGATAGACCAATACGTCAAGATGTACCTCCCTATCCTTGATTTGCGCATGGTCACCCTCGTCACCGACGCCGATGGCCAACTGATAGCCGTGGGCATCTCCATGCCCTCGCTGTCGCGCGCCCTCCAGAAGGCACACGGCCGCCTGCTCCCCTTCGGCTGGTACCACCTGCTCAAAGCCCTCTACTTCAAGCGCCGCTCGCACGTGCTCGACCTCCTGCTCGTGGCCGTCAAGCCCGAATACCAGAACAAAGGAGTCAACGCCCTGCTCTTCTCCGACCTCATCCCCGTCTACCAGCAACTCGGCTTCGAATATGCCGAAAGCAACGTCGAACTGGAACTGAACGGCAAGGTGCAGGCACAGTGGGACTACTTCAAGACGGAACAGCACAAGAGAAGAAGGGCGTTCATCAAAGAGATAGAATAAACATGAGCCCTGCCGGATGCTATTTCTTAGACCAACTGCAGCTCAGCCTGTGGATGCGCAGCAAAAACGGCGCCAGCTACCTGCTGAAAGACAGGGAAAGGGAAGTCTTCCTGAAGCTATATGCCCTGTGGGACAGTCGGGAATGGCAGCATGAAGAAGTGGCAGACGACTTGTGCCTTAGCCGGGAAAGGATAAGGCAATTAGAGATGAAGGTCTTCAAGAAACTGGGCTACCGGAAGAAACAGGCCTCTGCTCCTGCGGGACGGCTGTATGCCCTGCTCACCGGCAACCGCCCACAGGCGGGAACGGATAAAGAATCATTGGCGCTCCACCTGCACGATTTCCATGCCACGCACCTGCCGGAATGGGACAAGGCACGCTTCTTCCGCTTCGCAGAGCACTTCCTCAAAGTAAACAAACTGGCAGACATCCTAAAGAAAACGCAGAAAGACCGGCAAGCTGTCCGCAAGCCCAAAGACAAACTGGAACACATCTACGGCCAAATCATCTGGCCACAGACAGTCATATACCATCCGGAACCGGGCCTGCACAGTTTCTCTCCTCAACGCACCATTCAGCCCGAGCAAGACAATGGAATATCCGTCACCGGCGAATACTTCAGTGCTAAGCTGCAAAGGATGGTCTTTTATGAATCTGCATTAGAAAAAACTTTCTTCAAAGCCGTGGAGCAATCGCCCAACGTACCGGCCTACTGCGAACAGCCCTTCACCCTCTCCATGGAGTTCAACGGGAAAACATTCTCCTATACCCCGGACATCCTGTTGCAACTGAAAGACGGCCGCCGCGTCGTGATTGAAATCAAACCGCTGGCCCACATGGTAGACACCGAAGTGCAAAGGAAGTTCCAGCACTTGTCCGACTACTGCCACGAGCAAGGCTGGGGCTGCCTCCTGACCGACGGTAAGCACGACCTCCCGTACCTGTCCCTCTACCCGTCCAACCCCGCCTTCGAGCAAGCACTCCTGCAAGCATTGGCCGCCAACAGGCGGCTGACCAACGGCTACATCCGCTCCCTGCAAAAAGAACACGGCGCCAACTCGCTCCACTTAGCCCGCTGCATCCTGCGCCACGACCTGTCGTACAGGACATACCCCACCCTGCTGTGGAGCACGAAAGGAGGAGGCATCTGTCAGGTGCTGAAGAAACAGATAAGGGAGAAAAACTTAGTTCAACAAACCTTCTTCAGCGAATAGTTCAATTCCGATTCCGGCACCTCAAAACGCTCGTTCAGAAGCGTTAGCGTCTGCCCATCCGCGCCATACAGGAAATTGAAGATGCTCTCCCCGTTGTCGGATACGAACTGCCAGACCGTGGCATCATTATTGGCAGGAATGCCGCGCAAAGTGTTTCGCTTACCCATATAGGTAAAAACCGCATCCTGGCCATCCTCTGCTTCCAGGTAAGTAAGTTGCAAAAGGAACTGCCCGTCCCCGCTATGCTCCCGGTGGCGGACATGCAGCCGGTATCGGATGCCCGGACCATCGGCGGCAGGCAGCATCCCCTCGTACTGCGCCTCAACCCAGCTACCTAAATCAAGGTTATTGTCGCCGGAAGATTGTTTGAACAGCATCTTACCCCTCTGGCTGACCGTCCAGCATCCGTCAGCAAAGTTCAGGTTCTTGGTGTCGTCATCCTCCACGTTCCACACATATTTGCCATTGGGCAAAGTGCGCCGCTGCAATCTCTCGGCCGCCTCGCTGCCGGACTGGTACAAATCAGCCCATAGCGAATCCTGGCTGAACAGGATATAGGTGGCCGACTTCTCCCCATTCACGGATTCAGCCCGTATGCCCTCCCTGAACAACCGCAACTCCCGGCTATCAGGAACAAGGCCTTCACCGGAGACCTGCGACGCGCCTTCACCGCTTTCGGCAAAGCCTTCCCTGGCATATTCCAACTTCAACAAGCCTTTCTGCAAGACCAGGCTATCCGGCGTCAGTTTCTCGATGTCGAAAGTATCCGAGAAAACGATTGTCTGATGGTTGCCTATGCTTTTCCCCGAAAGAATCAGCCGGTCGCCTTGTTTTTCCCATTTCTCATAAGCCAAGGTAGCCATATTGACGGAGGAAGCCTTGCCGCCTTCTTCCAAGACAAAACCTTGTTCCATCTGAGGCATACCGGGAACAGGCTGCACCCATTTGCCTGCCAGACTTTCACTTTCCCCGCAAGCCAACAAAGCCCATGCAGAGAGACTTGCTACCATTAAATTCAATTTTTTCATAATCGCATCTAAGTTTAAATCACATTTCTAAATAGCAGGAACATAGCGATAAAAGCACGATGCTCCCTCATGGACTAAAGTTATGGAGATTTATTATATAGCAGATGATTCCTGCCGGAGATTTAACAAAGTACAAGAAAAATATACCGCCATTGACGCATGTCTTGTCAACGGCGGGCTACTTACTATCGTGTATATGTCGGGGCATGCCCGATTCACGCTAAAACCAAGTAGATGTTATTCGTCTGAAAATCAATTTCCCAATTTCCCTTATCAGAACCTTCCCATTGATAATGCTCAGACATGCGTTTCCACCAATTTTGGAATTTTGTACTGGTTTCCCCCATATCCTTCACAATTTTTTCATACAGGGCTTCATTGTCCGAAGTTATAACCTTGGCA
The DNA here is from genome assembly GCA_949288585.1 of uncultured Bacteroides sp. Lineage (GTDB taxonomy): Bacteria > Bacteroidota > Bacteroidia > Bacteroidales > Bacteroidaceae > Bacteroides. The sequence goes on from CASEKR010000002.1 coordinate 44,990, forward strand.
AGTTCATTCAAACCATTACGACGTTCAAAAAGCATCTGAATCTCGTCTTTCTCTTCTTCTGTCACTTTTCCTACTAACTTTTTCATATCAACTTTTATGCTTAATGTTAGACTTATTCTTATTCTCAGAATCTTTTACTTATCTCAAAAGGATCTAAGTATGTTATTTCTTTTATCTCATGACCTTTCAAATAATCTCTCTGTTTCCTTATCCTGTTGAGCAACATCCGTGAAGCATTACGTTCAATATGGGCAATGACACATTGCTCGTGCGAAGGTGTATTCACTTCCAAAGTAGTTTTCTTATTCAACCAAATACAACGTTTGCATTGGAAAGCATCACATTGACGGCAAATAGGCGCATACTCCAATTGATATAGATGAGCATTCGGCACATATATTCCGCTCTGCAAGTCGCCCACATTATTATCTTCATCCGACAGGTAGAAAGCCGGGCAAACATAAAACTTCCCATTGGGAGCCAGTGTAATATTCCGCCATCCGGCATCACAATTATTCATCTTATCCAACATCATACGATCAGTTAACAGGTTGAACTGAATATTCTTCCCTTGCAAATAACTCTTTTCCATAGCATTAGAAAGACTCTGCAATACCAACAGGTAATCCTCCATGTCTTCTTCATCAAAAGTCTCAATATCTGTAATGATGACATTAAACCGAGCCATTTGGGGCAAAATATCTGCTATGAGTTGGCTTTTATTAAAAAAATCATCTTTATTAGTGCGCAATATATACGCCGTATCCGGAAGGAACTGATAACCAAGCAATCTCTCCCAGTCATTAAATACCACGACTTCGGCTTGCATGTTCTTCCCAAAAGCCGGCTGTATCTTGCTATGGCTAACACTTTCTATCAACTCCTGATACACCTGCGGCAATGTATATGACGGATAAACAAACTGCACCTGCAGGTTCTCTTTCATGGCGAAGAAAATAGCAGCTTTCAATGTCTCTATGGCTATTAGCCTTGGCTCCTTTTTAGGATTATCATAATGGCAATAAGAAGTGCTTGTATCGTCCAACAGTATGACAAGATATTGTAACATAGGTTTCTAACAGATAGTAGAGTTCATTCTTTTCTGGTCCTTCTCGTATGCTTCCTGCCCGTTTTCCAGTTCCAACTTATGGAATAACTTGTTCCAATAATAGTTATTGGCACGTACACGAGCTTTATGCATCTGGCAAATGGCAGTCGCTCTCTGGAAAATGGTATCAGTATCTGCCGCATCATAATTCTCTCCCTGACACCAGGCACAGCCGGAAGCTACTTCACATTCCAAACACTGGCGAGGACTTTGCGTACAACGGTCTAATGTCAGGAAAGGGCGGAGTTTGTTTTTGTCTATCCCCTCATGTATATTTCCGATGACTCTTGCTTGCTTGTTCCGCAACGAATACTGGGCAAAACGTGTGCAAGGATAGAAATTGCCTGCCGCGTCAATGGAAAGCATCATGCCCGCTCCGCACCAATTCTGGTTATCTCTTACCTTATCCAATGGTTTGCCAATATGTTCGCTGAAAAATGAGCAGGCATAATCTTTATAAAGCCCCTTATCTATGATTTCATCAGCAAGGTCTACTAATTGTTCTTCAAAAAGGCGGTCATCTCCCTCTTTCCAAACATCCTCAAATACACAGTTAATATTTACCTCATGTATGCCGAGACTATACAAATGGAGCACGCTCTCTTTGATATAAGGAATATCCGCACTACTGATGGTCACTTTGGTAGAGGCATTAGGAAATTGTTTCAGCCACAACGGAATATTGCGCACCACGTCTTCATACGACCCCTTTCCCGAACCCTTATACACACGGTTCAAGTCATGCTTCTGCATCGTACCGTCTATGGTAATACCAATACTCAAGTGACTGTGGTTCTTCTCGATGAAGCGTTGCACCTTCTCCTCATGATAGTTGATACCGTTCGTAGAGAAACTGAACCGATAAGAATTAAACCAATGATGATTTCTCCGGAACATTTCCAACTTCAGGTAATCGCAAATACGATCTATCAAGTCTATCTCAATAAAAGGTTCCCCACCGATAAAGTCCCATATCACCGATTCTTCCCGGAACTCCTCTTCCCGCTCCAAGATGTAATCAATAGCTTGCTTGGCCACTCCCCAGTTCATTCTCTCTTTAGAGTTTTTGCCTACGAGGTAGCAGTATTTGCAAGCTAACTGACAATCTTTGGTGACAATAAAGGTGATAGACTTAGCTTTACCCGACTTCCAGATAGAAGTCTTTTTATATTCAATTTCAGCCATGTATTAATCAAACATACTGGAGTATTGACAAGTATATTGACACCATCTGTCACAAGTTCCTAAACAAGAAGTATCGCAAGTACCCACACAAGAACGGGTACATGCATTTTGACATGAGACTTGGCAACCTGTTCGACATGTAGTATCGCAATTTTGCGCACACCCCCTATTACAACTATTCCCACATCCCGAACATGGCGAAGAAGTAGAGGTATTATTGCACCCTCCCGTACAACTGCTACTACATCCTGAACAAGAACTTGATTCGGAAGAGTTAGTACAATTATTGCTACATTCATTGGTACACCCACTCAAGCATCCAGCACCACATCCGTTTTGACTTGTGCCAACGCAACTATTGCTACAACTACTTCCACATCCTCCTTGTGCTGTCCCCACACACGAGTTATTGCATCCCATTGCCTCATTACCATCATCACAACTGCTTAAAACAGCAGGGCCTAAAACAATGATTCCCAAAAATGGCAATGTCCGTCTGAATCCTTCTTTAAAAAATTCCCGACGGGATATTTTATTATTTTTCATGTTCTTATCAATAGAAAAAAACATAACTAAACTCCCATTCGGTAGGGCAAATATAATAACTTGTTCCTGTTTCTATATTAGTAAAAGAAACATATCTTTCATTGAATAATACTCCTTGTGTAGAGGCTATAGGCGCGATGCCTGCACTCATTTTCCATAAAAAAGATGAATTTCCGTTGCTAATGTAAATACTTTCTTCCGTACATGCACTTTTTCCGAAAGTATCTGCGTGGAAAGGAGTGGATGATTTAAATGTTGATTCTACTAAATAGGTTCCGTTTATATCAATGTCACAATTAATACGATATATAACATATCTATTGGTGTCATCTGATGAAAATTCCATACCATATTTATTTATAGAAAAGTTTGCTTTAAAATCCTTACCGATGGTTTGTGCTGAAGTCTCACCATCATAATATTCTATGGAAGCATCTATACGGTTATAAGCACGTATATAATAATCAGTTCCGGGTTGTAACCCTTCTAAAGTTATTTGAAATAATCCTTCATTATTTAATGTAGCTGTACTTGTATTGTCTGTTATGGTAGGATTGGGAGTAGTTCCATAGCAGATATTCAACCTATCTATTCCAATAGGGGCAGGTGTTACAAGTACTAATTTATCTTCATAAATTTGTGTCGCTTTAAATTGAGTTGTTATGGCGTCTAATGTAATGAATTCATTTTCTTCTCCATATAATACTTCACCTTCAACAATAGCATATAGACGTACATAATATGTCGTTTTTAATGATAAACCAGTTAATGTATGTGATATGTTTTCGTCAGAAACTTCAATTTTATTTCCTGTTATTATTGTAGGCATGGAAGTATTGGCATAACAAATACCTTTTTCTTGTATTTTTATGCCAAAAGACTCAAAATGACCAGTAATATGAGCTGAATTAGGTGTAATATTAGAAACCTCTGCTTTTGAAATTTTTATACCTTTATTATCTATTGTCAGTTTGCAAGAGGCTTGTTTGTTGCCATCATTACTGGTGGCAATAATGTTAACTTCTCCGGGTGCAAGAGCTGTTACTAAACCATTTTTGTCAACTTGGGCTATTGTATTATCGCTTGAATTCCATGATACAGTTTTATCTGAGGCATTTTCTGGATTAATATAAACTTCTAATTGTAATTGCTCTCCAACGGCTATGCTGCTTTCTTGGATATTCAAAGAAATATTAGTAACATGAATAATTTTGGATGTAACAGTAACCTTACACGAAGCCTTTTTCCCACCATCAAGTGCCGTAGCTGTAATCATGGCTTCACCTATGGAAACAGCCATTACCATTCCCGTTTCATCTACAGAAGCAATGTTTGCTGCACTCGAAGACCATGTATGCCCTGTATTAGGTGTTTCAGGCGGATTGAATGAAGCAATCAACCTTTCTCCTGTACCAATTTCCAATACCAGGTTTTCTTTGTTTAAAGAAATATCAGGAGCCATAACACCATCATCATCTGTTCCACATCCGGACAATCCGATAAAAAGAAAAGTCATAAAGACAAATCCGAGTAAATTCTTTTTGCTTTCTAAATAATAAACTATCGTTTTCATGTCAATCAATATTTTTAGGTTTACAAAGAAAAAGGTTATTCATGAAACGGGCGAAAATATCCGTCCCCAATAAGTCAACATATTCACTTATTGGCGACACTTCTCCTAAGTTCCTCAGAATAAAGAGCAAAGAAGTCATATTTCAGCAGAGAAGAAATGCGCAGCAACAAATCCGTGTCTATGGATTTCTTATCGTAAATCTTATAGACATTTGTACGGCAATAAGCCAATTCGCGGGCAAGCCAGGAAGTTGTTCTTCCCTGGGCTTCCACTTGTTCTCTGATGAGGCGTCCGATGTGCATAGCGTCTTATGCGAAAACATGTGCCACAGATTCCCCGGATTGGCTGGTATTATCAACAAGGCAACGGGCATAAACAAAAAAGAGCGTGGGAACCTGCTTTCTGCTTATCCCATCTCTTAGGCTCTCGCATTGCCATACCCAAGGATAAGCAACGCCAGTCAGCCCACGCCTGTATGATATATAGTACACTCTTTAACAGGTAAGAGAATACCTGTTTTCTTTAGTGTAGGTATATAGTCATACCACGCAGACGCCTTTGTTGCTGTTATCTTCTTGGGTTTGAATTTGCGAGATTCAAGAGATAGAAGATAAACGCATCAGAACGTCTTTCTTATATATGCCACTCCCGCCAACCCATCGCTCGGCTGACTGGAGTACGGCAAAAGTAAACAATATCCGGGAATGTTGCAAGCTTTCCTTTAAGAATCATGCTCGAAAGAAAAGATACCGCTTCTTAGAATCTTGCCGATAACGGCAAAAAATCCTACCTTTGCAAAGGAAAACGAAAGAAAACCTTGCCGATAGAGATATGGAATACTTATCAGTCGCACAATTCGCAAAGAAATACGGCGTGTCGGAACGCACCGCACGAAACTATTGCGCCCAAGGGAAGATAGAAGGAGCTTTCCTCACGGGAAAGACTTGGAACATCCCCGCCGATGCCGAATTGCCCCGCAAGAAGAATGTTCGAAACCAACAGGCATCCCCCTTGCTGGAAGCACTGCGGAGGGAAAAGAACGCCCAAATGAAAGGTGGCATCTACCACCGCACCCAAATAGACCTCACTTATAACTCCAACCACATGGAAGGCAGCCGGCTGACCCACGAGCAAACCCGCTACATTTTCGAAACCAACACTATTGGGGTCGCCAACGAAACATTCAACGTAGACGACATCGTGGAAACGGCCAACCACTTCCGCTGTATAGATTGCATCATCGAACAGGCCACAACCCGGTTGACAGAAGATTTCATCCAACAACTGCACGGGATGCTGAAAGCAGGCACTTCGGACAGCCGGAAAGACTGGTTCGCCGTGGGCAGCTACAAACGCCTGCCCAACGAGGTAGGAGGACAAGAGACCTGTCCGCCGGAACAAGTGCACCGGCAAATGAAAGCGCTCTTAAAAGAATACAATGCCCTCAAACAAAAAGACTTCGAAACCCTGCTGGACTTCCACGTGCGCTTCGAACGGATACACCCCTTCCAGGACGGGAACGGACGCATAGGCCGCCTCATCCTGTTCAAGGAATGCTTGGCCCACGGGTATGTCCCCTTCATCATCTCCGACGAACTGAAATTCTTCTACTACCGGGGACTGCAAGAATGGGGACACGTGAACGGATACCTGGCTGACACCTGCCTGACTGCCCAAGACCAATACAAAAAGTTGTTGGAGTATTTCCGCATCCCGTACTAATCCTTATCGCCCCTCCTCGCGAAAGATGCAGTTGAATCCCCCGAGACAGAAGCCCGCCGCCCCGGTTCTTCCCGCCTCACCCACACAAAAACATCTTCATTTCTTTGCAATTTTATTTTTCAATCGTAAATTTGCAAAAACACCCCGATTATGATTGAAAGAACCCTTCAAAACAAATTACAGGAACTGTCGCGCAAGTATCCGATAGTCACCTTAACAGGTCCCCGGCAGTCAGGCAAGTCCACTTTGCTGCGCCATACATTCCCGGACTATGCCTATGTCTCGCTGGAAGACCCGGACATGCGCATGTTCGCGTCCGAAGACCCCCGTGGATTTCTGGCAACCTATCCCGATAGAACCATCATCGACGAAGCCCAACGGGTGCCGACACTGTTCTCATACCTGCAAACTCATACCGACCAAGCGAACCAAGAAGGCATGTACCTGTTGGCCGGCTCGCACAACTTTCTGCTGATGGAAAGCATCAGCCAGTCATTGGCAGGCAGAACCGCCGTGCTGAAACTTCTGCCATTTTCCCATGCCGAAATGAAAGCGGCCCGGATATTGCCCGCAACCGTCGACCAGGAAATCTTCTCCGGAGGATATCCGCGCCTCTACGACAAATCCATCGAACCCACGGACTATTATCCCTACTACGTGCAAACCTACGTGGAGCGCGATGTCCGCGCCCTGAAAAACATCGGCGACCTGAGCAAATTCATCCGCTTCCTCAAGCTATGCGCCGGGCGCATCAGCCAATTGCTCAACCTGTCTTCATTGGCCAACGAATGCGGCATTGCCGTCTCTACGGCGGCCAACTGGATATCCGTACTGGAAGCCAGCTATATCTGCCACCTGCTGAAACCGGACCATAACAACTACGCCAAACGCTTAGTGAAAACCCCTAAACTATACTTCTACGACACCGGCTTAGCCTGCTCGCTATTAGACATCCGCACGCCGGGGCAAGTATCCACCCATTTCCTGCGAGGCGGCTTGTTCGAAAACTTGGTTATCAACGAGTTTATCAAGGCATCCTACCACCAAGGGCAAGAACCCGAACTAACCTTCTGGCGTGACAGCACCGGAAACGAAGTAGATTTGTTGCAATACACGGGCGGGATGCCCCATGCTTACGAAATAAAATCGGGGGCGACATTCTCCCCCGATTTCTTCAAGGGCATAGCCAAATGGGCCAAACTGTCCGCCACCCCCGCAGATCGCTGCACCGCCATCTATACCGGCAACCAGAACCTGAAAACGCAACAAGGGAACGTGAAAAGCTGGCAATAATCCGCCCACAGTCCCGACCCGCTTCGTTATCCCTTCGTTATTCCCTCGTTATTGGTTCGTTATTGGTTCGTTATTGGTTCGAGTGCATGGAAACGAACCCGGAGCGGCCCGGCCCCTTGTTTGTATCCTCTCTTTTTCATACAGACGGCAAGAAGCCCCCGAACCGGCCCACAAGGCGGAGAGAGCGAAAGTGATTAAAATAATTTAACGTCGATACTGCAAACAAATACAAACAAACCTGTATTTTTGCGAAGAAAACCAACTACATCAACCTATTTAAAAACGAGAAGAGTTATGAAAAAGAAAAGCATTTGGATGATGGCGCTGATGTTCTTCGCAGCCATCGGATTTACAGCTTGCGGCGACGACGAAGAAGGCTTGCCGCCCATCAATCCCACCTTCCAAGCAGTCAGCGGGAAATACACAGTGACCAACAACGGAAGCCCCTACGAGAGCATAGAACTGACCGTCAGCGGAAACTACATCATCACCACCGACGGTTCGCTGAGCTACGCGGCAGCCGCCCCGCAGGCGGAAGAAACGCCCCGGCGCACCAGCTTCTTGTACAACCCCGCAGCCAAGATCGAGACACGCGGCACCAACTACAACGGCATCATCTACGGACGCTACACCGAATTGGGCGGCAACCGCTTCGCCCTCGAAGGCTTCGGCACGTTGGAGATTGTCTACGGCGAAGATGGCACGCAAGTCATCGGCTTCGAACTGGAGCCTGACGGCGAAGGCCCCGTGTCGCTGACCGTCAGCAAGGAGACGACGATGCCGGACAGTGACGCCACCAGCAAACTGTGCCGCACGTGGCGGGTAGACTGGATGCGCTATGTGTACAGCGAAGACGGCCATCAACTGGCAGACTTCACCGTCAGCGCAGACAACTACCAAGACTTTGACGATGAACTCGAAGCCTTTGCCACGGAAGTCTTGTTCTCGCAGTCGGGCACATACATGATTTATTATACCGACGGAACCATCGGCATCTCCTCGTGGAAATGGAAAAACGAAGCCGACCTGACCCTCTATTATGCGTGGGACAACAACTGGTATGAGGAAGATTTCGTCACAGTCAGCTTCTCGGGCAATACAGTCACCATCTACGAAGTGTATGAAGACTATGGCGAAAAAGAAGAAACATATACCCACCTGACCGCCATGTAAGCATCAACGCATCATAGCATTTGCCGGGGGCGATGGCGCACGCAGCGCACATCGCCCTCTTTTTATGCCGATGCCCAAGCTATCGTTTTTTTTATTATCTTTGTGCCCAAATGCCTACATGAACTTATGGATACACCGGAACACAACCTGACACTCCCATTGGACGAGGAAAACAACCTGGCTGACACGTCCCAGCCCGCCGTGGACTATACCGAGGAGAACATCAGACACTTGGACGACATGGAGCATATCCGTGTCCGTTCGGGCATGTACATCGGCCGCCTGGGCGACGGAAGCCAGAACGACGACGGCATCTACGTGCTGCTGAAGGAGACAATAGACAACTCGATAGACGAGTTCAAGATGGGGGCGGGCAAGAAAATAGAGGTGACCATCGAGGAAAACCGCCGCGTCAGCGTGCGCGACTATGGCCGGGGCATCCCGCAGGGCAAGCTGGTGGAAGCGGTGAGCAAGCTGAACACGGGCGGCAAGTATGACTCGAAGGCATTCAAGAAGAGCGTGGGCCTGAACGGCGTGGGCATCAAGGCGGTCAATGCGTTGAGCGCCAAGTTTGAGGTGCGCAGCTACCGGGACGGCCGGGTGCGCGCCGTCGTATTCGAGCGGGGCATCTTGCAAAGCGACGTGACCGAAGACACGACGGAAGAGACAGGCACCTTCATCTACTTCGAGCCGGACGACACGCTGTTCACGGGCTTCAGCTTCCAGAACCAGTTCGTGGAGAACTTACTCCGCAACTACACGTACCTGAACACGGGACTCACCTTCGTCTACAACGGCCAACGCATCGTCTCGCGCCACGGCCTGGAGGATTTGCTGAAAGACAACATGACCAGCGAGGGCCTGTATGACATCATCCACCTGAAAGGCGAGGACATCGAGATAGCTTTCACACACACCAACCAGTACGGCGAGGAGTATTACTCCTTCGTCAACGGGCAGCATACCACGCAAGGGGGCACCCACCAGTCGGCCCTGAAAGAGCACCTGGCGCGCACCATCAAGGAGTTCTACAACAAGAACTTCGACTTCTCCGACATCCGCAACGGGCTGGTGGCCGCCATCGCCATCAACGTGGAAGAGCCGATGTTCGAGAGCCAGACCAAGACCAAACTTGGCAGCAACAACATGTGGCCCGCCGTGCCCCAAGAGAACAAACCCGCCGGACCGACCATCAACAAATACGTGGGCGACTTCGTCAAGACGGAGGTAGACAACTACCTGCACAAGAACCCGTTGGTGGCCGAAGTGATGCTCCAAAAGATACAGGATTCGGAAAAAGAGCGCAAGGCCATTGCGGGCGTCACGAAACTGGCCCGCGAGCGTGCCAAGAAGGCCAACCTGCACAACCGGAAGCTGCGCGACTGCCGTTACCACCTGAGCGACGGCAAGGGCAAGGAGCAGGAGGCGGAATCGTGCATCTTCATCACCGAGGGCGATTCGGCCAGCGGCTCCATCACCAAGAGCCGCGATGTCAACACGCAGGCCGTCTTCTCGCTGCGCGGCAAGCCGCTCAACAGCTTCGGCCTGACCAAAAAGGTGGTGTACGAAAACGAGGAGTTCAACCTTCTCCAGGCGGCACTGAACATAGAGGACGGCATGGAAGGATTGCGTTACAACAAGGTCATCGTAGCCACCGATGCCGACGTGGACGGCATGCACATCCGCCTGCTGATGATTACGTTCTTCCTCCAGTTCTTCCCGGACCTCATCAAGAAGGGACACGTCTACATCCTGCAAACGCCGCTCTTCCGCGTGCGCAACAAGAAGAAAACCACCTATTGCTACACCGAAGAGGAGCGTATCCGTGCCATCCAGGAGTTGGGACCGAACCCGGAAATCACCCGATTCAAGGGTTTAGGGGAAATCTCTCCCGACGAATTCCGCCACTTCATCGGCAAGGACATGCGCCTGGAGCCGGTCAGCCTGCGCAAGACTGACCTCGTGAAGGAGATGCTGGAGTTCTACATGGGCAAGAACACAATGGAAAGGCAAAGTTTCATCATACAGAACCTGGTGATTGAGGAGGACCTGGTGGAAGAAGAGGGATAGAGATAAACAAAAATAAACAGGCTTTCCCTGCCAAGTCTCAGAAATATGCCTTACCTTTGTTTCGCCATAACCAATACAGACAACCCAATGGGCAAATGGATGGAACAGCAGAACCAGCAGAAAGAAGCCAAAGAGAAAGACAAGACCCGGCGGGAAAAGCTGGCGGGATTCTTCTTCGACTTGGCAAAACTATGTTTCGCAGGACTTGTACTGGGAGCCATCACTCCCCTGCTGGTCAATACAGAGAACGGAATCAATTGGGCAATGATCATAGGCGGCATTATTTCCACCTATTGGCTTGCCGTCAGTGCCAACAACATTTTGAAAGGATAAAAATTTATGAATACACTCAGCGTTACCTTCATCATTGTGGCCGTCATCAGTACTGCTTTTGGCCTGTGGACTTGCACGCCTTCAGGCAAGAAATGGATTAAAAGCTTGTAATACCGCTATGACCCGCGCCATCTTCCCCGGCACGTTCGACCCCTTTACCATCGGACATGCCTCCATCGTCAGCCGCGCGCTGACGTTCATTGACGAGATTGTCATTGCCATCGGCATCAACGAAAGCAAGCACACGCACTTCCCCCTGGAGCAGCGCCTGCGCATGATCAGCGACTATTACAAGGACAATCCGCGCATCTCCGTGCAGGCATACGACTGCCTCACCACCGACTTCGCCCGCGAAGCGGGGGCAAACCTCATCGTGCGCGGCATACGCACGGTGCATGATTTCGAATACGAGGAGACCATCGCCGACATCAACCGCAAACTGACGGGCATCGAAACCATCCTGCTCTTCACCGAACCGGAACTGACGTGCGTCAGCTCTACCATCGTGCGCGAATTGCTGAGCTTCGGCAAAGACATCAGCCAGTTCGTCCCCCAAGGGATGAAGATAAACGGGTAAAAACAGACATAGAAAATAAAACAATGAAGAAGACAATCATACTCAGCCTGTGGCTGGCGGCCTTTGCCCTCCAGGCATGGGCACAAGGGAACCTGCCCTTGCGCAAATTGCAGATGGCCGAGTTCGCCATCAGCCGCCTCTACGTAGACACGGTGAACGAGAACAAACTGGTGGAAAGCGCCATCATCGAGATGCTGGCACAACTGGACCCGCATTCTACGTACAACAATGCCGAAGAAGTGAAAGCCATGAACGAGCCGTTGCAAGGCAACTTCGAAGGCATCGGCGTGCAGTTCCAGATGATAGAAGACACGTTGCTGGTCATACAGCCTGTCAGCGGGGGGCCGTCGGAAAAGGTGGGCATCCTGGCGGGCGACCGCATCACGGCCGTCAACGATACGGCCATTGCGGGCGTCAAGATGGGCACAGATGAAATCATGAGCCGCTTGCGCGGGCCGAAAGGCTCGAAGGTGAACCTCACCATCGTGCGGCGCGGCGTCAAGGACCCGCTGGCCTTCACCGTGAAACGCGACAAAATCCCCATCCACAGCCTCGATGCCGCCTACATGATCCAACCCCGGACGGGCTACATACGCATCAACCGCTTCGGCGCCACCACGCCCGACGAGTTCGGCCAAGCCCTGGAAACATTGCAAGGACAAGGCATGAAAGACCTGATTTTGGACTTGCAAGGCAACGGGGGCGGCTACCTCAACGCCGCCATTGACCTGGCCAACCAGTTTCTGGGGCAGCGCGAACTGATTGTCTACACCGAAGGGCGGGCAGAGAAACGGCGCGAGTTCCTGGCGCAAGGCAACGGGCACCTGCGCACGGGGCGCTTAGTGGTCTTGGTGGATGAATATTCGGCCTCGGCCAGCGAGATTGTGACAGGAGCGATACAAGACTGGGACCGGGGAGTGATTGTAGGACGCCGTACCTTCGGCAAGGGATTGGTGCAACGCCCCATCGACCTGCCGGACGGTTCAATGATACGCCTCACCGTGGCACGCTACTACACGCCCGCAGGACGCTGCATCCAAAAACCCTACGACACTTCGGCCAAGAACGGCGAAGACATGCTGGAACAATATCACCGCGACCTGCTGGACCGCTTCAACCACGGGGAACTGATGCACGCCGACAGCATCCACTTCCCCGACTCGCTGAAATATACCACCAAGCGGCTGGGGCGCACGGTCTATGGCGGAGGGGGCATCATGCCCGATTTCTTCGTGCCCATCGACACCACGCTCTATACCGACTGGCACCGCAACCTGGTGGCCAAAGGGGTCATCATCCGCAGCACCACGGGATACATAGAGAAACACCGGCAGGAATTGAAAGAGCGGTACAAGGATTTCAAGGCCTTCAACCGGAAGTTTGAAATAGACGATACTTTCATGGCTGATGTCAAGACCCTGGCCGAAAAAGAGAAAATCGCCTTCAACGAAGAACAATACGTCCAGTCCCTGCCCTTGGTGAAAACGCAGTTGAAGGCACTCATCGCCCGCGACCTGTGGGACATGAACGAATACTTCCAGGTGATGAACACCACCGACCGCACCGTGCAACAGGCCCTCAAGGTGCTGAACGAAGGCGGATATGAACAAATCATGTCACGCCCGGTGCTCAAGGCGTTGCCCGTAGAATAACAGGACAGGGCAAAAAACAAGAAGACGCAGGCGGAATCCAAGCGGTTCGCCTGCGTCTTCTTGTTTCTTGTCCCTAACGACTTATTTCTCTTTGCCGCTGCCAATGGCGTTCCACACCAAAGCGCTGATGGCCGCTCCCACAAACGGGGCTACAATGAAGAGCCACAACTGTGACAATGCCTGTCCGCCTTCGAACAGGGCCGGACCGATGCTGCGTGCCGGATTGACTGACGTTCCCGTGATGGGGATGCAGACAATGTGCACAATGACCAGCGTCAAACCAATGGCCAAGCCAGCCAGGTTGCCTGCCCCTTTCTTGCTGTCGGTCGTGCCCAGCACCACCAGCACAAAGATAAAGGTGAACAGAGCCTCGGCAATAAAGGCCTGCAACATCATCCCGTCGGCATACGTGTTGCATCCCGTGGCCGTAGGCCCGTTATGAACACCCGAAGAGACCATTAGCCAAAGGATGGCCGAACCAATCACAGCGCCTATCACTTGGAACAGCATGTACATGCCCGCATCCTTGCCCGTCATACGTCCGGACAGCCAGACACCCAATGTAATGGCCGGATTGATGTGGCATCCGGAGATGCCGCCGATGGTATAAGCCATAGCTACCACCGCCAGGCCAAAGGCCAAAGCCACGCCCAGCGTTCCTACACCTGCGCTGACAGCACCCGCCGCATTGCCGGCAAAGATGGCACTGCCACAACCTACCAAGACGAGGACCATAGTCCCCACCATTTCTGCCAAGTACTTTTTCATAAGTCTGATAATTTAAAGGTTTATACGTTCCAAATATACGCATTTAGCAGACATGTTGTCCTGCCTGCGGCCAAAAAATCGCCTTACTTGCCGTTTATCACGGGAACCTCGGCTGTGGTGGAAGGCGTGGCATTCTTCATCACCGGCCATCCGTCCACCCAGTCCACACGGTCCAGGCTGACGCTGCGTCCTTCGTCGCCGTCCACCCGGGGCTTGAAATAAGCATGGTAGAGCATCCAAGTCTGGTGTGCATCGTCTTCCTGCAAGATGGAGTTATGGCCTGTGCCACGGAAGGTATTGTCCTCGGTGCCGCGCAGCAGCAGTTCATCGGCATTGTCCAGCATTGACTGCCCAGCCTTGTTCACATACGGTCCGAACAGGTTCTTTGAACGTCCCACCACGGTAGTGTAGGTACTCCGGTAGCCCTCGCAGCAGGTGCCCCGCGAAGCAAACATGTAATAATAGCCATCGTGCTTCCACAGGTTGACGCCTTCGTAAGCATTGCCGGCCACCTTTTGCTTGGTTTCCAGTTTGGGAGTGATGGTCAGGTCGTCCGCAACATTCAGTTCAATAATATACAGTCCGCTGAAGCTGCCCCACAACATGTAATATTTGCCGTCTTCTTCCCAAAAGAACTGGTCGATGGAGTTCTGCACGTTTACCTCATGACTGGTGAATACATGGCCTTTCGGGATAAACGGGCCTTCCGGCTTGTCGGCTATCGCATAGCCCACCGTGCTGAGCCATTCTTCGCCCCAGCGAGCCAGGGAATAGAACAATACGTATTTCCCTTTGACATAACGGATTTCGGGCGCCCACAGGCTGGCGGGCTTGTCGGTAACCTCGGGCGGGAAGGCCGGGCGTGTGGCATCCGTAAAGGCTGTGCCCACAAAGATCCAGTCCACCAAGTTGTCAGACTTGTAGATGGGCATGTTGCGCGTGTCTTCCGTGCCATACAGATAATAAGTGCCATCGCTCACCCGGATGCAGGTAGGATCCGGTGCCGAATGATTGATGACCGGGTTATGGTACACCTTCTGCTCTTCCCCGGAGGTAGCGTAAGGTACACCTATTTCTATTTTTTCCTCTGCCGATACCATCGATGCAGAGAGAGCCAACATGGCTAAACAAGCAAATCTCAGTTTCATGTTCTAATTCTATTATTGGGTTATTAAATAAGTAAGTCCTATCTTCAAAACGGTCGAGGTTATTTCTTTTCCAGCACCAGCATCTTCTCACGGAACGGGATAGGATAGGCGCTCAGCCAGACCTCCGGGCGGATGGATTGCCCGGAGATGACGCCTGCCCTCGTGCCATCGTCCGGGCGGTCGGTGTTTGTATAATCCATATTGCGGTTCAATGCCAAGACATATGCTTCGATTTTCTTTCCTGCCATGTCTGCGGTCAGGGGCAAGTAGTACGTGTAATTTCGGTCACGGTTGGCGCTCTTGTATTCCCAGGTGTTCGAAGTGAAAGAGGGGGCACGGTCGGGACAGCCCACATATTCGCCATCCACCTTAAAGGCAGCCCAAGCGCCTTCCTCGCCATGATAACCATTGACAGCCACGCAGAGGTAGCCTCCTTCGGGAATTTCATCCAAAACAAACTCGCTCTTCCAGGCTTTCATGGCCAAACATGTGGAACTGCCATAAGGACGGAAGAGGTTGGATGCGCGCCACTGGCTGCGGTCTACGGCCTTCCCGTCTTTATAGCCTGTTACCTCTGACAAACGGAACGGGCACGGGGAGAAACGCACGTAGCGGACGCTACCTGCCTGGCTCAAGTCTATCTCCATGTGCGGGCCTGCCATAAAGACGATTTGTTTCCAGTTCTTCAGGTCGGCAGAGACGTATGCTTCCACGCCTTCATAGGATTTCAGGGGAGTAATGGAATATTCGTCAAAAGATTCGATGACCAATTTGTCCAATTCTTGGCTTTCCCCCATATCCAAGTGGAAGCCAGACTCGCCGAAAGGCCGTATATCGCCCCAGCGCATGGCGATGGAGAAACCAGTGGACGGGTCGCCGTCAAACAAGTTGCGGTCCCATATCTCGCGTTCCTTGAACAATGCCTGACCAAAGAAAGCGTCCCGGGCAGCCTTCACTTGGGGAATGGCCGTCTCGCCCGAGCGTTTCAGCGAACGCACTTCCAGGGCATTGTTGTCGGCGGCAAAACAGGTGGCATAATACAAAGCCTCGGCATCGCCAGGCACCTCCGCACAGGCGTCCATATCTGCCAGTTTCCGGTAAGGCGAAGCTGCCATCCCCGCCCCGTCGAAGCGCAACGCCACGCTGCGCCCGCCCAACAGTTTACGGGCCTGCTCCCCGTCAATCTGCGCAGACTTGAAAATGTCTTTCCCCTGTTCCAGGCGGACGGAATATTTCTCTCCGGGCTTGCCCAACAGGCGCACTTCGGCGACATTGCCCGCCCGGTCGTTGATAATCTGGTAAGGGATGCCGCTCAAGGCCACCTTATCTGTTTCCGGTTCAGTGGTCAGCTTCACTAAAGCCACGCGGAAAGGCAATACCTCTACTTCAAGTTCTGCACCGTAAGCATGTTTGCCCAGGTCATAAATGTAAGGATGATAAAGGCGTGCCTTCACTTCTTTGCCTTTCTCTGACAAACCGGTTTCCTCGTCCAGCTTCAAGCGGTAAGTCACTTTCTCCCACGAGAGATTGCGCAGGGTAATGAATTGCGTTTTCCCGTCGCCCCGCGAGATAGCCCCTTCGCCATAACGTCCTTCCGGCAAGAGCTTGCCCTGCACCAATATGTCACGGTAATCGCGGTGCAGGTTGTAGATGTAGGCCAGGTAGGGAAACTCTTCATCTTTCAGCAGCCAAGGGTTGGCATAAATCTGGGGAGCCAATATCAGCCCACGGTTGAAAGCCTGCAACACCAAGTCGTCTTCCCAATAGTCCAGGCAAGAGGACAGGCATACCCCATGGTCTTCCGTCAGGCGCGTCAAGCCGTCGGGCGCTTTCCGGGCCAAGGCGCGCGCCCGATGGTGGGGAGCCGTCACATCGTTGGTCATAAACACATCGACGTAAGTCTCCTCGCCGCCCAAGAGGAAAGTTGTCGAATATTTGGTGGACGGTCCCAAGTCCAAGCGATGGTTCAGCAAGATAAAGGCAGGGTCTATCTCACGGATGCCTTTCATCATCCGGTCAAAATAGCCGTACTTGTCCGGGCGCAATTGTCCGCAGACAGCATCCATCTTGAAAAGCCCGAAATTATACTTCCGCACCAATTCCGTCATCACATCCATGCGTTCTTCGGCTTCGGCAGGAGTGTCCCCGAATCCGTCAGGACCGCACCAGACACCCAGGCGGGTTCCCATGCCGGCAGCCTTGGCACAGACCCCTTCCAAGCCATTGGGGAATTGTTCTTTGAACCGCGCCGAGCGCGTGCTTCCATAACGTTTGGCTCCATCCAAAGCCCCGGCATCGAAAGCATAGATGTCGAGTTGCATCCCATAGCGGTCGTACAACCAGCGGAAGAAGTCCAGATTGATTTGCGTTTGTTCTTCCGTAGGGCCTTCATTGGTATTGTTTATCCAAGAGAAATATTCCGACCGCGAAGGCGTGTGTTCATCCGCGCCACCGACGGGCAGGGACTGTCCCCACATAACAGGCGAAAACAAGCAAAGCGCCAAGCTCAGCCATACAGTCCTATTCTTCTTACATGTCGTGTTCATGTGATAATGTTATAAAATCGTTCTAATTAGAAAATCCCCGCAAAGCCAAAAGCAAGCCTCCGCAAAAGCCATGCCTTGTCTTCGCAAGTCGCATAATTCTTACAATGTTCTTATCTCTTCTTCCGACAAACCCGTAGAACGGGCTATTACATCGGCAGGCACATGCAGTGACTTCATTGTCCTTGCAATCTCCTTCTTAGCTTCTTCAGCACCTTCCGCACGGCCTTTCTCCAGTCCTTGGGCGCGGCCTTCTTCCAAGCCTTTAGCGCGGCCTTCCGCACGGCCTTCCTCCAATCCTTCTGCGCGGCCCTCCGCACGACCTTCTTCCAGTCCTTCTGCACGACCCTCGGCACGGCCTTCCGCACGCTCCGTGAAGATATTGTCGCGCAGAATCACGATATTGTCCAGATGGCGGTAATAAGCCTTCAACTCATCTTTGCTCATGCGGTCTAACTTCAGCCGCTCGCGCACTTCTTCCAAGCCGGGAGCCGTTGCATCGGCCGGAATGTCCCCGGTGTTCAGGTAATAAATCCATTCCTCCAGGGGGCTTTTGGCCACCTGGTTGAAGTCGTTCACCTTCAGGATATAATATTCCGGATAAAGCTGGCTCACGGTATCCACCTTGAAGGTTTGGCGCTGGAAGGGAGTCAGTTCCAACACGTCGCCTTCGTGGATGCCGCGAAATTCCGTCTTCCCGTGGTAGACCGTGTCTTTGCCGCTGCCCAACGAGAAATAGACAATGTTCACGCTATATACCTTGCGGACGTTCTCATAGCCTTCGCCCCGGTTGATGTATTCGGTCACCAGCTTGGAGACGCCGAACAACATGCGCTGGAAATAGGCGTATTCATTGTTGTTCTGCACTTCTATCAGTATCAGCTCGCCTTTGGAATTTTCGGCCAGCATGTCTACCCGGTTATATTTGTCAAACTCGTCCTCCTGGTTGCTCTCGCTTTCCAGCAGTTTCTGGATTGTAATCTTCTCGCCCAGCAACGTGGTGAGGAAACCTTCCAGCACCGAGAAGTTGGCCTTATTCCGGAGCAAACGCTTCATTGCCCAGTCGAAACGGATGTAATTGCCTGCCATAGTTTTCCTATATTTATATCTTCGCAAAAATAAGCATTTCTGCCGAGAAAAACGAAAACAGTCCCAAGATTCTCCCGGAATCCGGCATACGGACGGGTTATTTCCCGTGAATGACCGGCACTTCTGCCGATTCGGAGGGAGTGCCCGTGCTAACGGAAGGCCAGCCCGTATAGCTCCAGCGCACCCTGTCGAGACTGATGCTGCGCCCGCTGTCGCCGTTCGGCGTGGGCTTGTAGTAGGCATGGTACAGCATCCACGTCTGGCCGGCATCGTCCAGTTGCAGGATGGAGTTGTGTCCCGTGCCCTTGAAGGTGTTGTCCGACGTGCCGCGCAGGATGACCTCGTCTTGGTTGTCCAGCATCCTTCCGCCCGTCTTGTTGACATAAGGGCCGGCCAGGTTTTCCGAACGGCCTACCACCGTCTGGTAGGTGCTGTTGATGCCTTCGCAACACGAGCCGCGCGAAGCAAACAAGTAATAATAGCCATCATGCTTCCACACGTTCACGCCCTCATAGGCATTGCCTGCCAGTTGGACTTTGGTATCCAGCTTAGGAGTGATGTACAACTCGTCCGTGATGTCCAGTTCCACCATGAAAAGCCCGTGGAAACTGCCCCACAGCATGTAGTACTTGCCGTCTTCTTCCCAAAAGAACTGGTCGATGGAATTCTGCACGTCCACCTGTTCGCTGGTGAACACGTAGCCTTGGGGCATGAAGGGGCCTTCGGGGCTGTCGGACAAGGCGTAGCCCACGGTGCTGAGCCACTCTTGCCCCCACTTGGCCAGCGAATAGAACAGTACGTACTTCCCCTTGATGTAACGGATTTCGGGCGCCCACAGGCTGGGGTCGTCGGAACTGACAGACGTGGGGAAGTCTGGGCGCGTGGTTTCTGTAAATGCCGTGCCCACAAAGGTCCAGTCCACCAAGTTGTCAGACTTGTAGATGGGCATGTTGCGCGTGTCTTCCGTGCCGTACAAGTAATACGTCCCGTCGGCCGTGCGGATACAAGTAGGGTCGGGAGCCGAATACTCCAGCACAGGGTTCCAATAGAGTTCTTTAGGCTCTTCACCCCCGCCACCGCCGCCGGGAGGGTCGCCTGCCGGGTCGTCGGAAGAACCGCCACACCCCGCCAGGAAAGGCATGAAAAACACAGAGCATAATAACAGGAAATTCTTTCTTACATTCATAATTGTCAAATATAAAATTAGTATTCAGTTCTTGTCTGTCTATCCGTTTCCCCACGTGGAGGGAGCCTTTGCACGAAGCAGAGGGTGTCCAGAGCACTTGCGGAGAAGGACTCCGGTACTCGCGAAGAAAGATTACGGCGCTCGCAAATGAACGCTTCGGCGCTCGCGAAGGAAGACTTCGGCGTTCGCAAAGGGATACTGGGGAGGGACAACCTTTGCACAAAAAAGCGGCTTTACGGGCAAGGCCCGCAAAGCCGCCTATTCTCCACTATCAGTCAACCTTTAATCTTCGCCATAGAAATAGGCCTCGGCCACGGCGATGGCATTGCCAGTACCGTTATCACGCCAGGAGTTGACAAACTCCAGCTTCACGTAGCGGCCACGGGTGGGCGTCACGTCGAAGATTTGTTCACCATCCTTAGGTTCAACGTTAAAAGAAGCAACGGGTTGCCCCCAGTCCTCACCGTCCGAGCTGACGTAAACATTCACGTCGCGCACGTCTTTATACGATGACGACGCACGTTGCACGATGCCCACCTGCGTGAACTCACGTTCTGTCTGCGAATCCACGATAAGCCAGTGGGGCAACTCGCTGTCGGGCGTACTCTGCCAACTGGCGTGCCAATAAGTGTTGACGTCGCCGTCGATGGCATCCAGGTATCTGCCGTTGGCGTTGCCTTCGCCGGTCAGTTCCTCCGTGCAACCTGTGGCGGTCCATCCCGAACGGTCGAAGCGCTTGCCGACAAGGCGAACCACCGGCGCCCACAAAGAAGCGTCGGCCGAAAGCTCGAAGCGGCTCACGTCGCTCAGGCGCAAAGGCAACATGTAATAGCCCGACTTGGCGCCGCCAAAGTCAGCGATGCTGACAGCCACCTCCGCGTCTTGCGCGTCGGCAGCCAAAGAGACACTTCCGGGCACCGTGTACGACCCGTCAGCAGGTATTTGGTAGTTTGTGTTGTGTTGTTCGTTGTATGCTGCCACGTAGTCCTTATCCAAGGTGACCGTGGCCGACACTTCCCAAGAGTTCTGCACCGTCAGCAGCCCGAAGACATTGGAAGCATGGAATGCCCCAGTCGTGAAATCGTGGTTATAGACCTGCACGCCCGTCGTGCGGAAACCTACGGGAGGCGTCACCACGCCGTTGATAAACATGATGTACGAGTTCTTCTCGTCGTTGATGGAGTCGTTCTCGCTCACGGCACGCAACGGCAGGAGCCAACGCGTGTCCTGCGTCCCGTTCTCCATGGCTTCCTGCACCACGGCGGCGTCCACCGAAATGGTCACCTGTTTGCTCACTTCCGAGCCGCCGAAGGCCAGTTCCGTCTGGTCGATGGAGTAGCTGGACGACGGGATAATCTGGTAGGGGATTCCCTCGTTGATGCTGTACATCTCGTCCACGTCGGCCTGCGACATGGTTTCGATGCTCACCTGGGCGCTCAGCGAAGGGTCGCTGCCGGCCTTGCACACCGAGAATGTGTAATCTGTCGCCTCGCCCGTGTTGTAGAGCGTGACATTCTGCTCGCCGCTCTCCAAGATATAAAGAATCTTGTGGTATTCGGCAGGGAACATGTCCTGTATGTCGTCCTCCGCGCAGCCCGACAACAGCGGAACCAGCGACAAAGGAAACAATGCGGTATAAACTAATTTCTTCATGGTCATACTTTATATTATGTGATTGTTCATTAATAACCCGGTGCCTGCACCAAGTTCGGGTCCGAATAGATTTCTTCGTTGTGAATGGGGTAGAGATACATGCGATCCTCCCAGGCAAAGGTCTGGTCGATGACTATCGGCGTATTGAACGATTCGAACGAAGGATTGCTCTGCACGGCGTTCAAGCCCCGGTAGTGGTTCTTCATCATCGTCTGGTCTCCCCACACGTTGCGGCGGATTTCCAACTGGCGGTGTACTTCGAAGTAGAACTCGTTGGACCATTCGTCCAGCACCACTTCCAGCAACTGCCCGTCGCCGCTCACTTCGTCCACGCTGACGGCCGGCACGCCTGCACGCTCGCGCACCCGGTTCAGGTAGCTCACGCCCTCGTCCAAGTGTTGGTTCAGGCGAGCGTCGCACTCCGCCAGCATCAGGTAAAGGTCGGCCAGGCGGAACAGAGCCCACGTGTGGTTGTAGCCTTCGCTCGTGTTATTGCCCTCGTCGATGCCGGTAAAACGGACGTTGGGGTGCACCATCTTGATGTTGTAGAAGCCCGTCTGCGACTGGTTGTTGGCGCCGAAGTTCGGATTATACCCGTTCTCTCCGGATTCGCGCATACGCAGGATCAGGTTCTTGCCGTTCTTCATGACCGGCGAATACTCGCCCCCGTCGAAGCCAATCCACGCATAGAAGCGGGGTTCGCGGTTGACGCACAGGTTGATCACCTCGGGCGTGTCGCGCCCGTCGTCGTCGCGGAGCTTGATGCCGGACGACTGGAACCACTGCGATTCGGGCGTAAAGTCCGCATCGTCGGCCGGCTGCTTCCCGTTTTCCGTGTAGAAGCTCTCCACCGCATGGAGCGTCGGGCTGATCCATCCCCAGCCGCCGCGCAACACGCCGTTCTGGTCGGTGATGACATAGTGGGGCATACAGGAATAATCCACGTCGGGAGCGATGTTCAACATGCCCCAGATGGCCTCGTTGTTGCCCTGATCGGGGCCGGTGGTCACCACGTAGCGCATCAGCATCACCCGCTTCGCAAACTCCTCGCCTTCCGGTGTCGTGGTATCCACGCCCGGTATCTGCGGCAAGGGAATGCCGTTGGCCTCGCGGCGCGCCTCCGAACCGTCCACGTCGAACAAGGCATGTCCGGCAGCCTCGGCCTCCTGGATGGCTTCCAAGCAAGCCTGGCGGGCCACTTCCCATTTCTGAGCATCGTAGGTGCGGCTAATCAGTTCCTTGCCATAGCCCGGCGTCTCGTAGTCCTCGTTCTCCCAGTCGGGGAAGGGGAACTCGCCGTTGAACAGGGGCGAAGCGGCCAGCCAGCGCACGCGGGCCTTCAGGAACTTGGCGGCAGCCTTCGTGGCGCGGCCGTAATACTGCTGGGTGGAATGTACCGCAGGCAGGTTTTGGTAGGCCTCGTCGCACAGGTTGGCCACGTAGTCCGCGCAATAGTCGAAGTGCGAGCGTCCCGGCATGTCGGCCGGCGCCACGTTCGTGGGAATCACCTCGTCCGTGATGGGAATGGGGCCATAATATATCATCGCCTCGCAATGCAGATAGGCCTTCAGAAACTGCGCCTCGGCAATGTATTGCGCCTTGGTCTCCGGGCTCAATCCCGGCACCTCTTTCTCGTTGATGTCGCGGATGAACATGTTGCAGTAGCCGATGGAGTTGTAATATTCCTGGAACGCCCCGTAATACGTGTTCATGCCCGTCGGCTGGTTCCACTGGTAACGCTGCGCGTCGCAATTCTGCGGCGAGAGGGCCACCCACTCGTCGCTGCCCTGGCGCAGGTTGTACGGGCGGAAGTTCCTTATCAAGTCGGCGCTCTGTATGGGTCCGTAGCAACCGTACAGATACTCCAAGGCGTCCACCTGCGTCTTCAGGATGTCGTCGCGGTCCACCGTCTCGGGCGGAGCCACGTCGAGGTAATCGCAAGACACTACTCCTGCCATCAACGCGAACGAAGCGGCAAGCGTATAAAATTTCGATTTCATATTGTGATACATAGTTCTAATCTATTTATAAAAAAATCAGTCTGTTCTATCTCTTTTTCTTTCCATTTCTTCCGGCCCCGGAGCCTGCTGCGGACGTCCCTTCGGCTCTTGTCCGCAACGGATGCGCCTCGTGTCCGCCAAAGCCGCACCCCGTAGACGGGACGGCGGAAGCAGCCGCGCTGCCGGCACCGGTCCCCCGGTCATCAGAAGTTCACCTGCACGCCGATGTTGAACGTGCGGCTCAGCGGATAACTGTTGTAATCCAACTCCGGATCCCACAGCTTGAAGGGCGACCATACGGCCAGGTTGTCCCCGCTGAAGTACACGCGGCAGTAGGGGAAGCGGTAACCGATTTCCAATGTCTTGAAGCGGATAAAGTCGGCCTTGCGCATCCACCACGTGCTGGGCTGGATATTGTTCTGAATCTCGGCCTGCGAGATACCCATGCGCGGATAGGCTACGTTGCTGTTGTCGCCGCCTTCCGTCCAGTGGCTGTCGGCAATCCACTGCATCAGGTTCAGGCGTCCGTGCCCGGAGGTCTGCACGAAGGGGTAAATCTTCTCGCTGCCGTCCATCAGCATGATGCGACGCTTGGCCGAGCCGTTGAAGAATACGTTGAAGTCGAAATTCTTCCACATCACGCTCAGGCCCAGACCGTACTGGATGCGGGGCGTGTTGCCGTAGGGCGAGATGACCACCTTGTCCTCTTCTGTGATGCGCCCGTCGCCGTTCACGTCGCGATACTTGATGTCGCCCGGCATCACCTCGCTGCCCAAATCCTGCACGGCATGAGAATCGATGTCCGCCTGGTCCTTGAACAAGCCCTCGGCAATGAAGCCGCGCGTGCAGTCCAGCGGCTTGCCGGTCTCTGTCTGCCACACGTAGGGATAGTTCGGCTCGTCCTTGAAGACGTATTCATTCTTCGTGTACGTATAGTTGGCGCGCAAGTCCACGCTCAAGTCCTTGGTAAGCTGCTTGCGCCAGTTGACGCTCAGCTCGACGCCCTCGCTGTCCACCTTGCCCATGTTGGCCCAAGGGATGGCCACCTCGTAACCCAGAATCTTGGGGAAAGAAGCACGGTGCAGCAAGATGCGGTCGCGCTTGTACTTGAAGTAGTCGAACGTCACGTCCACTTGGTCGAAGAAGCGGGCGTCGATACCGAAGTCGAACTGCTTGGAGCGTTCCCAGTGAGCGTCTTCTACGGGGAATTGCTTGATGCGCAAGCCCTGATAATACTGCTGCGTGGCCCCGTTGATGCCGGACGTAAATCCGTAACTGCCATTCAGGGCAATGTCCCACAAATAGAGGAAGTGAGGCGCGCCGGCCGACGAACCGGTCTCGTCGCTACCTACCAGACCGTAAGAAGCGCGCAGCTTGAAGTTGTTCACATACGGGCGTATGGGTTCCCAGAAGTCCTCGCTGCTGACCACCCAACCCAACGAAACGGCCGGGAAGAACTCGAAGCGGTCGCCCTTCTGGATACGTTCGGTACCGTTGTAACCGAAGTTGAACTCCAGCAGGTACTTGTGGTCATAGTCATACGTGAAGCGTCCGGACAGGCCCTGGTTGCGGTTGGGCAGCACGTCGTTGCGGTATTCACGCATCATGTACATCAACATACCCGTCACGTTGTGCTTGCCGAAAGAGTTGGCGTAGTTCAGGCGGGCGTCGAAGTAGAATGTCTGGTCGCTCCAGCGGTTGATGCCGCTCTGGTTGATATACTCCTCGCCCTCGCGGATGTTCTGCACTTCATAGTATTCCGGGTTCGAGGGGTCCCAACTGCCGTCCACCAGCATGTAGTAGAACGGGTTGATGGAGCGGTCGTAATAACTCTGCGAATAGTTGTTGAAGTTCACCAATGCCGTCAGCGACAAGCCCTTGGTGATGAAGTCCAGCTTCTGGTCCAGGTTCAACGACACGTTCAGTTTGTTGTTGTTGTCTTCCTTGAACGTATTCATCATGGCTGCATAGGGGTTGGGGAAGATGTCACGCCCCTGCAAGAAGCCGCTACCGAAGCGGATGTGCTCCACGCCCTCCGCCGACGGATACATCACGGGGAACTGCACCGGGTTGTTCAGGTAGACGCTCTTGAACAAGTCGGCCGATGCCGTGTTGGGCGATTTGGCATTGACAATCTGGGCATTCATGCGCAAACCCAACTTCGTGGTAGAGGTCATCTTATAGTCGATGTTGTTCTGGAACGTGTACATCCAGCGGTTGTAGTTACTGTTCATCGAATAATTGTCCAGCACGTTCAGCATACCGCTGTCATGATTGGCCTGGAGGCTCATGTAGTAAGTCACGCGCGAACCGCCGCCCGACACGTTGATGTTGGCACGCTGGCTCTGCGTCAAGTCTTTGAACATGGTGCCATACCAGTCCACGTTGGGGAAGACGTAGGGATTGATGCCGCTGGCCGTATATTCTATCTGCTCCTGCGAATAGGCAGGCACGGCAGAAGGCGTGCGGCTCAACTGCGCCTCGTTGTACAACTTCATGAAGGTGACGCCGTCGGCATAATCCACCACATTCGTCGGTTTCATGAACGAGTGCTCATAAGTGACGTTGATGCGCGCCTTCGAGTTCTCTGTACCGGTCTTGGTCGTCACCAACATCACACCGTTGGCGCCGCGCGCACCGTAGATGGCCGTTGCCGACGCATCCTTTAATATAGAGAAACTCTCAATGGTTTCAGCCGGGATGTTGTTCAGGTCGCCCGTGGATATTTCCACGCCGTCCAACAGGATAAGCGGAGTGGCGCGCCCGCCGAAGGTATTGATACCACGGATGTAGAACTCGCCCGACGAGCCCGGCTCACCACTGTTGGTCATGGCAATCACGCCGGACAACTGGCCTGCCAGGTTGTTCGTCAGCGAAGAACTGGGCACACGCAGCGTGGTCCCCTTCACCGACGTAATAGCGCCCGTCACCGAAATCTTCTTCTGCGTACCGGCACCCACCACGACGACTTCGCCCAGCATTTCGTCGTCCGGCACCAACTGTACGCTCACGAACGCCTGGTCCGTCACATACACTTCTTGAGTCTTATAACCCACGTAGCTGACCTCCAATGTGCTGGAGCGTCCCGAGACAGACAAGGTGAAATGACCGTCCATATCGGTAATGACACCCGTCTTAGTTCCTTTTACCAAGACACTGGCCCCAATCAAGGGCTGCCCGTCGTTGGCATCCAATACTGTGCCTTCCAAGGTGCGTTTCGCCTGGTCAACGCCGGCGACCGCCATCATAGAATTGGTTACTGCGCTTTCTTCGCCCTCAGGAGGAAGAGAAGCTGCCGTCTGCCGCCCTTCAGCATACGCGCCCGCCAATGGAACGGGCAACAGGGCCATGAGCAACAAACACCTGCAAAAGTTAGCTTTCATTCTCATGCTTTGAGTATGGTATTATGGTTAAACAATATGCACAAGCCCCAGCAAGATGAGAGGTCGCCCCATAGCGAGTCTCACTCACCGGCTTGTCTGCTGCAAAAGTCCCAATAAAAAACTAACTAATGCTTAAAAATCGGTTCAAAATATGCAACTTTTGAGCTAAACAGGGAAAAAATGCGTTTTTTTCAGGGTCAAGCCCGGTCGTTCCGCTGCAAATCCTTGGGCGAAATGCCAAATTGCTGCTGGAAGCAGCGCGCAAAATATGAAGGTGTATTGAAGCCCGCCATCTGGCAAGCCTCGTTGCTCCGGTAGCCCTCCTTCAGCAAACGGTAGGCTTTGCGCAGGCGCTCCTGGCGGATGTAATCGTTGGGCGTCATGTCCAACACTCCCCTCAGCTTGCGGTTCAGGCTGGAGCGGCTCATGTGCATGATGTCTGCCAAGACATCGACGTTGAAGTCTTCATTGCCCAAGTTCTCCTCGGTCACGGCCGCCAATCTTTGCAGGAAGCACTTGTCCGCATCGGTGACGCCGACAGAAGAGACCGGCAAGAAAGGCGAAGCGGAAAACACCTTCCGCAGTTGCTCGCGGCTCTTCAGCAGCGAAGCGATGGTGCTGAGCAACAAATCTGCCGAGAAAGGCTTTTCGATATAGGCGTCGGCCCCATGGCGGATGCCCTCTATCTTGGACTGCAAGGTAGACTTGGCCGTCAGCAGGATGAGGGGGATGTGGCTGTATTCGGTACTGGTCTTCACGCGCCGGCACAACTCCATCCCGTCCATTACGGGCATCATGATGTCCGACACAATCAAGTTGACGGGTTGCTCTTTCAACTGCTCCAGCGCCTCTTCGCCATTGGAGGCCGTCACCAAGCGGTACAGGGGGCTCAACAGCCTGGCTATGAAAGCCGACATGTCCTCGTTGTCTTCCACCAGCATGAGCATATATTCCGTCTGCGGCTTGCCTTCGGAGGCAGCAGGCTCGGGAGCAACAGGCACCGGGACAGGTTCCCCGGCCACGTCCTCTCCTCCGGCCGGCGGCTCTGCCGCCGCGACGGGCACGGCATGGACCGGCATCTCCAGGATGAAACGGTTGACATGCTCATCCTTGTCGATATAAATGCGCCCGCCCAGTTGCACGGCCAACGCGGCTGCCAGCGACAAGCCGATGCCGGTTCCCGAGACATAGCGGCGGATGCCCTTCCGGTATTGCATGAAGGGCTTGAATATCTCCTCGCGCAACTCCGGCGGGATGACCTGCCCGTCGTTGCAGACGGAGAGCTTGAACACGCCCTGCTCCTGCCACAGGCGGACGTCGACAAACTGCTCGGAATACTTCATGGCATTGTTCAGCAGATTGCTGATCACCTTTTGCAAGGCCTCGCCGTCTGTCTGTGTATGTATGTCTTCGTCAGCATGGAGCGTGAAACGCACGTGGCGATAGTCCGCCAACATGCTGAAACGCCGCACCATCCCCTTCAACAAATCTGTCACCGCGCAGGGGGATATGGTCAAGACGAACCCAGGCTGTTCCACCTTGCGGAAGTCCAGCAGTTGGTTCACCAGGTTCAGCAGCCTCTCCACGTTCAGAGCCATCACCTGCAAGTTGTCGCGCACCCTGCCGGGCAGGGAGTCCTTGTCCTGCAAGACATTCTCCAACGGCCCCTTGATGAGCGTCAACGGGGTGCGTATCTCGTGCGTCACATTGGTGAAGAAATCTATCTTCATGTCATACAGTTCCTTCTCCTTCCGCTGTTCGGTCTCGCGGATTAAAAGCGCCTGCCTCCTGCGGTACCTCTTCTGCAAGTAGTAGGTCACCCCTGCGGCAAACAACAGCAGCAGGCAGACGTAGGCCGCATAGGCCCACGGGGACAGGTAGAAAGGAGGCAGGATGCAGATGTCCAGCACCCGTTCCGCCGCCCCGGCAAGGTTTTCGTCGGCAAAACGGACGCGCAGGCGGTAGTCGCCGAAGGGCAAGTGGGCAAAGGTAATGACATTGGAGCGGCTGTCTATCCCGTACCATTCGTCGCTAAGCCCCTCCAGTTGGTATTCCAATGCGTAGCGGCTGGAAGCCTGGTAGGACAAGGCCGCCACATGCAAAGAGAAAGACCCCATGTCCGAAGGCAGCGTCAACCGCTCGGCAAACAAGATGTTCTCCGCCAACGGCGATCCGGGCGTGCCCACTGGCACCTTGCGGTTGAACACCGAAAGGGACGTAAGGACGATGGGGGGCACGTAGGTGCTCTCGGTGAACGTGGCCGGATTGAACACGACAAAGCCATTGAGCGTGCCGAAATACAGGTTGCCCCAGGCATCCCGGTAACCGGACTGGTAGTTGAAACTGCTATTGGGCAAACCGTCCGACCCGGTATAAAGTTTCCGGTATCCCGTATCCGGATTAAAGCAAAGCAGCCCTTTGCCCGTAGACACCCACAGGTTGCCGGACTGGTCTTCCTCCATGCGGAAGGTGTCGTTGCTGGGCATCCCCTGCTCCACGCCGTAAGCGATAAAGCTGTCCTCCGCCCGGTCGTAGCGGCAGATGCCCCCGCCTTGCGTCATGAACCACAGCCTGCCGTGGGAATCCTCGCAGATGCTCGTCACCTTGTTGCACGGCACCGAGCCCGGCTCGTCCTCCTGGTAGGCATACTGCCGCCAGGTGTGCTTCTCGGGGTCGTGGCAGAACACGCCATTGGCAAACGTAGAAAACCACAGCAATCCCTCGGAATCCTCGAGGAAGCAAAACACGTTGATGTTGTTCAGGTGGGAAATGCGGGTGAAATCGTCCGTGTCCCTGTTATAATGCAGAACCCCGTGCGCCGTGCCCACCCACAGCACGCCCCGGCTGTCTTTGTACAGGGCCATCACGTCGTTCGAATCCAAGGTGTTCGGCGAATCGCCCTTCCGGTAACTCTTCACCTGCCCGGTGCGCAGGTCGATGCGGCGCAACCCGCCGGAGAAGATGCCCACCCACAGATAGTTGCCGTCCACGCACAGGCCATGGACGTTGGCCGACTCCTCCAGGTACGGGCAGGCATGGATATCCTTCGTGCGGGGATTGAAATTATACAGCCCCAGGTCTTCCGTGCCCACCCACACCGTGCCGTCGCGGTAGCCGCAGAACTCGCGCACCCGCTTGCCCAGCACCTGCGAAGAACTGGAAACGTATTTGTCGAAACGCGCGTAGGGATAGGGGTAATAATCCACCCCGCCGAAATACGAGCCAATCCACATCCCCCTTTCCGAGTCGCGGCAAATGGAGTAGATGGCGTTGTCTGACAAGACATAGGGGTCGTTCACCCGCGAAGCCGTCAGATGAGTGAATGCGCCCGTGCCGGGCCGATAGATGTACAGGCCGTCTTCCGTGCCCACCCACAGTTCGTCGTCGGAATAGTAGCACAGCGTCCGCACATAGCTGTTCAGCAGCAGGTGCGACTCTCCCCCCGGGCCTGTTACCGAGCGCAGCCCCTTGGAAGAACCCACAAAGCACCTGCCGTCCTTGCCTTCCACGTGGGCCATGACCATCTCGTCCCGGAAACACTCGCGCCCCTCCTTGTCGCGGAACGGGTGCAAGGACTCGAAGCCGTCTGCCGTATAGTAAAGGTTGTCGCCATACAAGCCCACCCAGCACGTATCATTTTCAAACCAGAAGTCGGACACGTTGGCCAGCTGGCCTTCCTGCATCCCGGTGGCCAGGCAGCGTGCCAGCTTCCCCGTGGCAGGCTCGTAGCGGAACAAGCCCTGGAAGTCTACCGCAATCCAGATGTCGCCCGAGCCGTCCGCCCGTATGCGCGCCACCGTATGCTCCAGCCGCTCGCCCGAATCGGCCACCGTGTCGAAACGCGTGAAACTGTCTTTGCGGGGCGAATAGATATAGACCCCGGCGTCGGTGCCCACCCACAGGTCGCCCCCGGCGTCTTCATAAAGGTAAGTGGTGAAGTCATTGCCCAACGACGAGTTCCCCGTATTGAACACCCGGAACTCCTGACTGTCATAGCGGTTCAACCCGCCCCGTGTGGCAAACCACAAGAACCCTTGGCTATCCTGCAAGATGTGGCTGACGGAATTTTGCGACAAGCCATCCTGCATGTCCAGCGATTCGAAATAATACTGGCGAGGGCCACTTGCGGCGGCATTTCCTGCCACTATCCCCACAGCCGCCAGCAACAGACATTTCATGACAATAAGTGTGCAAAGGTCTTTCAACTTTCTCATTCTCATAAGAAAAGGCTTTGTCTTATAGCTAAATCCGGATTAAAGGTCTCATTTTTCAGGCTCAAATATAGCGATTAATCCGGAAAAACCTTCTTTTCCCGCCATATTTTTCAGTTCCCACGCCCGCAGCAACCCTCCAGGCCGCCCCCTGCCCCGCCGCCGTTCCCGCCCGGTTCCCGCCGACGCCCGGCCCCGCTTTTCCCCGGGGAAAAGCCGTACTGGAGCCGTACCTCGCTCTTGCGTATAGACAAGAGCGAGGTAAGAGCAAGGTACGAAGGAAAAACGAAGGGAACGCAAAGCGGACATGTCCCCCACACGCCCGTGCCATCAGGCGTCCAGGCCCAGGCGGGGCTTCACCGGCGCGAAGAGGGGGCGGGCAAACCATTTCTTGAACAGCCACGTGGCGGCCCAATAGAGCACGAAAGCGGACAGGAAACCGGCGATGGAGTCGATGAGGTAATGGGCCTGGATGTAGACGGTGGCCGCGCAGAGCAGGAGGTAGAAGGGCAGGAGCCAGCCGAACAGCCGCTTGCTGCCCCGCCAGGCCATAATCATCAGGATAGTGGAGACGCCCACGTGCGAACTGGGGAAGGCGGCCGTGGGGCGTTCGCCCACTTGCTGCGAGCTTTCCACCAGGCTGTAGAAGAAGCCGTGCTCATAGCCCGGGCCGGGCAGGAGTTCCTGGTGATGGTTGAAGTAGTCGCCGATGGGCGGGAAGATGCCTTGCGCCACGTTGTCGAAACCAATGGCCGGGAAATAGAATTGGGGGCCGGCCACCGGGACGAAGATATAGACGAGGTAGTAGATGAAGAAAGAAGTGATGATGACGAAAGATACTTTCTCCAGCAGGTCGTAGCGGTGGATGAAGTACCACAGGATGATGATGAGCATCATGGGGTAGTAGAAGAAGTAGCCCAGGTGGAGCGGCTCGCTAATCCATATCTGGGGCAGGCTGCGGCAGAACCAGATGGCGGGCTGGCCG
Organism: uncultured Bacteroides sp.; assembly: GCA_949288585.1. Lineage (GTDB taxonomy): Bacteria > Bacteroidota > Bacteroidia > Bacteroidales > Bacteroidaceae > Bacteroides. Next base: position 77,188 of record CASEKR010000002.1, read on the forward strand.
CCGAACAGGCTTTGCTCGGCCGAAGCAAAGATATGGTCCAGGTTGGGGAACAGGCGGTTGAACTCGAAGGTGTCCGGATACCAGTAGGAGAGCAGCGACATCTGTATCACCACCCGCACGAAGGCACTGAACTTGCAGGGCGCCAGGCGGTAGAGATACATCAGCAGAAAAGTGACGAAAGCAATGAGCGCGCGGTCCCACAACATCTGCCCAGGGTGGTCCATCCGGTTGAAAAGGATGACAACCAACACGGATGTCAGCAGGTTGTATATCAGCGAAATCTTTTCTATGGCGAACAGGCCCTTGTAGGTTTCCACTCGCTTGAATATGTCTAAAGCCATTGGTTTTCCTTATACCACGCAACAGTCAGGCGGACGCCTTCCTCCAGGCCGTAAGCAGGAGCATAGCCCAACTCGCGCTGTGCGGGCAAGATGTCGCACTGCCAGTTGCGTTGTTTCATTATGTTATACTTATCTCTGTTGAGCGTACTGGCCTTGCCCCGGCGCTTCGCCCACCATTCCGCGCACAAAGATACGGTTTTTAATGCAAACAACGGAAATTTCAGGCGGATAACCCACGGACGACCCAGTTCGCGGATAAGCAGGTCGGAGAACGTGCGGCTGCTGTACACCCGCCCGTCGGACAAGAAATAGGCACGCCGGCAGACGCCCCGGCCGATGGCTAAGAAAACGGCCTGTACAACGTCGGCCACGTAGACAAAGGTCAGGTCCTGGCGGCGGAAACCGGCGGCCACGTCCACATGGCGGGCGATGCTTTGCGCCATGACGTAATAATCGCGCTCGCGGGGGCCGTAGACCCCGGTGGGACGGAAAATGACGTAGGGAAAGTCCGGGAGGCTTTGCAGGAACTGCTCGGCCTTCAGCTTGCTCCGCCCGTAGGCCGTGTTGGGCCGGGGCGTGTCGGTGTCGAGGATGGGAAGGTAATCCTGTTCATGCACGGGTCCGAAGACACTCAGCGTGCTGATGAAGATGAACTGGCGGGGCACCAAGTCCAGTTCGCGCAAAGCCCGGACAAAGTCGCAACTCTGCACATGGTTCACGCGGTCGAAGTCCGCCGGGTCCACGCACTTGGTGACGCCCGCACAGTGGACGATATAGTCGAAGCGTCCGTGCGCGGCCAGCTGGCGGCGCAAGATATCAGGATGCGCGAAGTCCAGTTCCAGGAAACGGATGCGCGGGTCTTGCAGGTAGGCACGGCTGCTGCTGGCACGCACGCCCGCCCACGTGTCGAAGCCCCGGCGCACGGCTTCCTCCACAAGGAAGCTGCCGATAAAGCCGCTGGCGCCGGTTATCAGGATGCTATTCATACTTCAAGATACATTTTTTTGAGTAAGAGTTCGTTTAAATTTTCATTGTCTCTGTCATTCTGAACGCAGTGAAGAATCTCCCTATGCAAGAGCAGTATTCAGGAGATGTTTCACTCCGTTCAACATGACAGAAATAGCCATTTTTAAACAGACTCTAAACGAGAGTGCAATATTAGCAAGATTTCCGTATTCCTGCAAATTCTTCCCGGAGAGGTTTGGCGGGCACAGTTCCTTCTACTACGCCCGAAAAGGGAATAACATGCTTAATGGCAGATTGAAATCAACAAAGAAAAGAATCTTTTATTTATTACATGATTCGCAAAGTTTTTACTGGATTTATTCCATTGTTTGCGGCAAATGTCGTATTTTTACGAACAAAGAATGCATCAAAGAATAATGGACGATATACTGAAACAGATTAAGATCGGCGAGGTGTCGGGAATACAGTTTAAAGAACGTGTTCTCGACAGATATGACGTGGGGTGTGAGTTGGTAGCCTTCAGCAATTCCCGTGGCGGCAAATTGGTCATTGGAGTGAAAGACAAAAGCGGTGAAATAAATGCCTTGTCCTATTCGGAGGTGCAGGAAACCACCAATTTATTGAGTGACATTGCTTCTGAGAATGTAGTGCCGTCCATTCTGATTGAAGTAGATACTATTGCTGTGGAAGATGGCAGTTTGGTCGTAGCTACCGTCAAGGAAGGAATCAACAAGCCTTATCACGACAACAAAGGTATTGTATGGGTGAAAAACGGAGCCGACAAGCGCAAAGTATTCGACAATGCCGAATTGGCAGAGATGATGACCGGTTGCGGCAGTTTTACTCCGGACGAGGCCGGCGTAAAGGATGCAACTATCCATGATCTGGATGCAGACACCATCAAAACATTCTTAGGGAACCGCTTTGAAAGGGTATTAGCAAAGAAGGGACTGATTGGAGATGCATTCAATGAAGCTTCGCTTGATGATGTATGTACAGCCATAGCCAAAGGGCATGACTGCGAGAAGATACTCCGAAACCTGCGTTTTATCCGCCCCGACGGCACCCTAACAGTTGCTGCCATGCTTCTGTTTGGCAAATACACACAACGATGGATGCCTGTCATGACAGCCAAATGCATCTGCTTTGATGGCAACAGCATAGGAGGAAATGTGTTTCGCGACAAGGTGAACGACGCCGAAATGGAGGGAAATTTACTTCATCAATACAATACCATCATGAACTTCTTCACCCGTAACCTGCACCACATCCAGGTGGGTAATGAGTTCAACTCCATAGGCAAATTAGAGATTCCTTACAGCAGCTTGGTCGAATTTACGGTCAATAGTCTGGTGCATCGCTCGCTGAATCTGAAAGCTCCCGTACGCATCTTCATTTTTGATAACCGGGTGGAGATTCACAGCCCCGGCGCATTACCTAACGGGCTGACAATAGATGACATCAAGGCCGGGACTTCTATGCCGCGCAATATATTCCTTTTCAACAACGCTATCTACTTGTTACCATACACAGGAGTGGGCAGTGGAATCACACGTGCACTCAGTGAATATGTCAATGTTACTTTTTTCAATAATGAGAAAACACAAGAGTTTGTCATCACACTTTGGAGAGGAGAGACTAACCAAGTTGAATACAAAAGTAATCAAGTCTCCCCAAAAAGTAACCAAGTCAGGACGGTTAGTAACCAAGTCGGTAACGAAGTTGATGAAATAAGTAACCAAGTCGAAGAAGGTGATACCCAACTCAGGTGTTCTGACATTCAAAGAATACCTCTGACAAAAAAGCAACAGGATATTATCAACTTCTGTTCTGTACCTCGAACAGCAGCAGAAATCATGAAGCGGTTAGGGTTATCAAATCAGACAAAGAACCGTGAGCGATACATCATTTCCCTTGTCACAGCAGGATATTTGCAGAGGACCAATCCCGATAATCCTACGGCAAGCAACCAGAAATACAAAAAAATAAGCCGCCAATAGGTAATAACCGTAGGAGAAAAGGCCGACATTAGCTTTCCATCACACAAAATATGGAAAGTTTTTGCAGTTTCATTTAAACGGTTCCACATGGATGCTGATGTACGTCCCCTGCCCGAACTCCTGGCGCAGGCGTTGTTCGATGACGGTGGCCCGGCGGTGCGTCTCTTCCAGGGAGAGGCTGCCGTCCATGCGCACGTGCAGGTCGATGGAGTAGCTGTTGCCGATGCGGCGGGTGCGGAGATGGTGGGGCGAGGCGACACCAGGATAGGATAAGACGATTTCATAGATTTTGTTCTCGACCTCGGCGGGCAGGGACTTTTCCAGCAACTCGTTCAGGGAAGGCACCAAGAGCTTGACGGACACCTTGAGGATGAAGAAGCTGACCACGACGGCGGCAACGGGATCGAGCACGCACCAGGCGTCACCCAGCAGGATGGCCCCGCCGATGCCCACCAGGGTGCCGATGGACGAGAAGGCATCGCTGCGGTGATGCCAGGCATTGGCCACGACAGCTTGGGATTGCAATTTGCGCCCCTTGAAGACGGTGTATTGGTAGAGGGCTTCCTTGGAGACAATGGAGATGACGGCGGCCGCTAAGGCCAACAGGCCCGGACGGGGCAGGGTACCGCCTTGGATGACGTGCCAGATGGACTGTGCCCCGTTCCACAAGATGCCCAGCCCCACCACGAAAAGGCACAGTCCGATGATGGCTGTGGCCAGGGTTTCGTATTTGCCGTGCCCGTAGTCATGGTCGGCATCTTCGGGCTTCGACGAAAGGCGCACGAACACCAGCACAATGATGTCCGTCACGAAGTCGGACAACGAATGGACGGCATCGGCCAGCATGGCCGCGCTGTGGCCCGCGATGCCCGCGAAGAATTTGAAGAGCAGCAACAGGAAGTTGACGATGCTGCCCACGATAGTCACCCGGTAAATCTCCCGCTCGCGCCGGGCAGGCTCTTGGTTGGTATTTTCCATAATCCGCTTCCGCTTTTATCCGTAAAACGGCGCAAAGATAGCACATATTGCCGGAAAGCGTACACCCGCGACGGGCAAAAACTAACCCGGCGATATACATTTTTCACCCCGCAAATGAACGGAGGAAGCCAATAATTTGTTTACTTTGCAGACAGATAAACACCGCATAGCTATGGGTAAGAAAAAAGAGAAACGAGAAAAGAAAGCTGGTAAACGGATGACCAAGAAACAGCTGACAGCCCTGCTGATGGATTTCTTCCAAGGGAAGGGCCGCGAAAGCGTCCCGCTGAAACAACTGTTCGAGCAACTGCGCCTGACCACGCATCCCCTGAAGATGCTCTGCATGGACATCCTGGCCGACCTGAAAGAAGACGATTATATCCGCGAACCGGAACACCACGTCTACTGCCTGCACCAGCGCGGAGTGGAGATGACGGGGCGCTTCGTGCGCAAAAGCAACGGGAAAAATTCTTTTATCCCCGACGACGGCGGAGACCCCATCTTCATAGCCGAACGCAACTCGGCACACGCCATGAACAATGACCGGGTGCGCATTGCCTACTACGCCCGCCGGCGGGGCAAGACGGCCGAAGGCGAGGTGTTGGAAGTGCTGGAGCGCGCCAACGACACGTTTGTAGGCACGCTGGAAGTGACCAAGGGCTACGCCTTCCTGCTGACCGAAAACCGCACCCTGGCCAACGACATCTTCATCCCCAAGGACAAGCTGAAAGGAGGCAAGAGCGGCGACAAGGCCGTGGTGAAAATCATCGAATGGCCGGACAAGGCCAAGAACCCCATCGGGCAGGTGATAGACATCTTGGGCCGCGCGGGAGAGAATAACACGGAGATGCACGCCATCTTGGCGGAGTTCGGCCTGCCCTACTCTTACCCGAAGAACGTAGAAGCCGCCGCAGACAAAATCCCGGACGAAATCAGCGCGGAGGAGATTGCACGCCGCGAGGACTTCCGCCCTGTCACCACCTTCACCATAGACCCCAAGGACGCCAAGGACTTCGACGACGCGCTCTCCATCCGCAGCATGGGAAACGGGCAATGGGAGGTGGGGGTACACATCGCGGACGTCACGTACTACGTGAAAGAGGGGACCGTCATCGACAAGGAAGCCGAGAAGCGCGCCACGTCGGTCTACCTGGTTGACCGCACCATACCGATGCTGCCCGAACGCCTCTGCAATCTCCTCTGCTCGCTCCGCCCCGACGAGGAGAAACTGGCATACAGCGTCATCTTCACCCTGAACGACAAGGCAGAGGTGCAGGCTTCGCGCATCGTGCATACAGTCATCAAGAGCGACCGCCGCTTTACCTACGAAGAAGCGCAGGAAGTCATCGAGACGGGCGAAGGAGACTACAAATTCGAACTACTGGAGTTGGACCGCTTGGCGAAGCTGCTGCGCGAAAAGCGCATGGCGGGCGGCGCACTGGAGTTCGACCGCGTGGAGGTGAAGTTCGAAATAGACGAGAAAGGGAAGCCGCTGCGCGTCTACTTCAAGGAGTCGAAGGACGCCAACAAGCTGGTGGAAGAGTTCATGCTCCTGGCCAACCGCACCGTGGCCGAAGCCATCGGGCGCGTGCCCAAAGGCAAGAAGGCGAAAATATTCCCTTACCGCATACACGACTTGCCCGACCCGGATAAGCTGGATAACCTGGCACAGTTCATAGGCCGCTTCGGCTACAAGCTGCGGACGGCGGGCAACAAGACCGACCTTTCCAAATCCATCAACCGCCTGCTCTCCGACGTCAAGGGCAAGAAGGAAGAGAACCTCATCGAAACCGTATCCATACGCGCCATGCAGAAGGCACGCTACTCCACGCACAACATCGGGCACTACGGCCTGGGCTTCGACTACTACACGCACTTCACGTCGCCCATCCGCCGCTTCCCCGACATGATGGTGCACCGCCTGCTCACCAAGTACATCGACGAACACGGCCGCACCGTCAGCGAGAAGAAATACGAAGCCTTGTGCGAGCACAGCAGCGCCATGGAACAACTGGCGGCCAATGCCGAACGGGCCAGCGTGAAGTACAAGCAGGTGGAGTTCATGCAGGAGCACGTGGGGCAGGTCTACGACGGCGTCATCTCGGGCGTGACCGAGTGGGGGCTTTATGTGGAACTGAATGAGAACAAGTGCGAAGGCATGATTCCCATCCGCGACCTGGACGACGACTACTACGAATACGACGAGAAGAACTACTGCCTGCGCGGACGGCGCAAGAAGCACACGTACAGTTTGGGCGACGCCATCACCGTACAGGTGGCCCGCGCCAATCTGGAGAAGAAGCAATTGGACTTCGCGCTGGCAGACTGAAGCATAGCCAGACGGCGGCCATCCTGTGTCCCGCACAGGAAGAAACAGCCCGAAAAGGGGGATGAGCAACAAATCATCCCCCTTTTTGCACGTTTTCCATCCCCTTGCCCATGGCTTAAGACGCTATCTTTGCGAAGTGAAACATTTACTTCAAAGCAACAACACCATGAGAAAAGTAGCATTACTGTTGGGCGCACTGTTCTTCGCGTCCGCCGGCGGGAAGCTGCCCGCACAAGAGAAACTTTCCACGAAACTCAATTTTCAGGAGTCTCCCAAGTTTACCACGGGGCACAACAACCCGCTGCTGGACTTTATGTTCGTGGCCGACCCCACCGCCGTGGAATACGACGGCAGGCTGTACGTGTATGGCACAAACGACACACAGCAATTAGACAGTGTCGGCCCGGAGGGAAAGAACGGATACCAGCACATCCATTCTTTAGCCATGCTGTCGACGGACGACATGGTGAACTGGACATACCATGGCCTCATCGACGTCAAGAGCCTCTCGCCCTGGGGAATGGCGTCGTGGGCGCCGAGCATTGTTTCGAGGAAGGAAAGCGACGGGAAAACGCATTTCTACCTGTACTACTCCAACAGCGGGACGGGCGTCGGAATGCTGACGGCCACCTCGCCCGTAGGGCCGTGGAGCGACCCGCTGGGGCACATGATTGTAGACTCCAAGACTCCCGGACTGGGCCATTGCCCGGCCCCGTTCGACCCGGGAGCGGTCATAGACGATGAAGGCATCGGATGGCTGTCGTTCGGAGGCGGCGGAAAGGGAGACCACGGCACGGATTACCTGCCGGGCGTCGCGCGCATCGTACGGCTGGGCAAGGATATGAAAAGCTTAGATAGCCAGATAGTAGAAATAGAAGCTCCCTATCACTTCGAGGCCAATGAACTGAACTACTGGAACGGCACTTGGATATACACCTATAACACGGACTGGCAAGAACGGCCCGTCTGGCCTTACGAAGGCATTGAAAAGCCGACCCGCTGCTGCATGTCATACATGACGAGCCGCACGCCGCTGGTGAAAGAAAGCTGGCAGTACCAGGACAACTACTTCAAGAACCCCGGCGATTACGGCTGGGACTTCAGCAACAACCACACCCATCTGCATAAATACCAAGACGAATATTACCTGCTGTACCACGGCCTTCCCCTGCAAAAGTACAAGGGCACCGAGGGCGGCTTCCGCAGCCTGTGCGTCAACAAAATCAGCGTAGACGAATCGAAAAACAAAATCAGCATGGGCGAAGCCACCCTGCAAGGCGTGGAGCAAATCAAGCCGATGAACCCTTACGTCACCCAGCAGGCCGAAACGACGGCTGCCACAATAGGCGTTGACTTCGAGGCGACGGAACGCCCGGGCAACATGGTCGCCACAGGACGGGCAGGCGAAACCTCGGCCATCCTGGTCCGGGGGGTAGACTTCGGCAAGCAGCCCAAGACGTTCTCAGCCCGGGCGCAAGGGCGGGGCACGATAGAAGTGCACGCGGATAAATGGGACGATCCGGTAGTGGCCACCGTCAGCTTCGACAACGGGGAGATGGAAACGCGCACCGTGCAGGCTTCGACCCTCAAAAAGGGGACACACGACCTGTACTTCGTCTTCCAGGGCGAAGGGCTGAAGTTCGACGAGTGGAACTTCGGACGCTAACCGTGTTTATGCACGCCCAGCACGCGGTGAGGCAGCATCCCGTGCCCCAGCAGTTCGATGGGGCACTGGAAGTTGCGCTCCAGCCATTCGGGCGTGATGCCCGTGTCGGGATGGTAGTCCAGCGTCTCGTTGACGCAAGCGATGGACTTGACCTGCTGGAGCACGGTGCCGATGTCGTGGCTCACCAAGATGATAGCGCATTCACGGTTCAGGTCGGCCAGGAGTTCATAAAGACGGGCTTCGAAACGGCGGTCGATGTAAGTGCTCGGTTCGTCCAGGATGACGACTTCGGGATCGGAGACGACGGCACGGCCCAGCAGGGCGCGTTGCAGTTGCCCGCCGCTCAGCGCGCCGATGGGTCTGCGTTCCAAGCCCTCCAGCCCCATGCGGGCAATGGTTTGGGCGGCTTTTTCGCGCTCGGCGGCAGTGAAGCGCGGCATCCAAGATTTGCGCCCGGCGAGGCCGGAGAGCACCACTTCCTCGACGGTGATGGGGAATTTACGGTCAATGCGGGTGTATTGAGGCAGGTAGCCCATCGCCAGCTTCCCGCCTTCGTTGCCCGGGCGGCACGAGTGGCAGACGATGCTTCCACCGGCGGGTTTCAGCAATCCTAAGATGCACTTGACGAGCGTGGTCTTGCCGCCGCCGTTCGGGCCGATAACGCCCAGGAAGTCGCGGTCGTAGACGGTGAGGTCGACGTCGCGCAGCACCGTCTTCCCATCGTAGGCCGCGCGCAGGTTCTTGATTTCTATGAGGGGGGCGTTCATCTCATTTCTTCTGGTTTAAGCTATCGGCCGGCGTACCCAGTATGCGGGCCACGTGCAGCATCTCCTCCTGCCAGTCGTAGGCCAAGGGGTTGATGGGTTCGACGCGCGCGCCCGTCTGCTCCGCAATGAGTTCGGCGTTGCGGCGGTCGAACTCGGGCTGCACGAAAATCACCCGTACCTTTTCTTCCTTGCACACGTCCACCAGTTCCTTCAGGTAGGCGGGCGAGGGTTCCTTGCCCCCGGCCTCGATGGGAATCTGGCGCAGGCGGTAGTCGCGGGCGAAGTACGAGAGCGCCGGGTGGTAGATGAGGAAAGTGCGGCTGGCCCCGGGGCGCGACAACCACGTGCGGCACAGGCTGTCGGTGCGCAGGATGACGCGCGACAGGCTGTCGCAACGGTGGCGGTAGAGCGAGTCACAATCGGGGTCGATAGCGATGAGCGCGTTGGTCAGGTTGCCGGCGATGCGCAGGGCGTTGCGGGCGGAGTTCCAGATGTGGGGCTCCACGCCTCCTTCGTCATGGGCGTGCGCATGGTCGCGAATCAGCCGGACGCCTTCCGAGAGGTCGAAGAAGCGCAAGTGCGGCGCATTCTCGCCCAGGCGGTCCAGCCAAGCCTGTTCGAAGCCGATGTATCCGATGCACAGGTAGGCTTGGCTCTCCGACAGGTTCACCAGTTGGTTCGGCGTCGGGTCGTACGTCTCGGGACTGGCTCCTTTGGGCACCATGCTCTCCACGCGGAAGCGGTCGCCCGCCAGCGCCTCGGTGAAATAGCGCAGGGGTTCGATGGTAACGGTGATGAGGGGGCGCCCGTCGGCGGTCCCGGCCTTTTGCGGGCGGGATGCGCAAGCAGACAACAGCCCTGCCAGCAGGGAAAGGAGGATGAGGGATTTTTTCATAAAGACAGCTTCGTGTATTGTGTCGCGAAGATACGGATATATTTCCAAAAAGCCGGAAACGAAAGACGATTTTTTGCATCCTCCGGAAGGCGTTTGTCCCGAGTGCGGCCAACGGAAATCCCGAGTGCACCAAACGGAAGTCCCGAGTGCGGCAAACGGAAACGCCGAGTGCGGAGCTTGCAAGCGGCTTGTTCAGAGGGGTTTGCGGGCACGCAGGATTTCGCGTTTCCCGCCCGGAGGGCCGGGCAGCCGCTCCACACAGAAACCCGCCCGCTGCAGGCGGCGGCGCACCTCGCCCTTGGCGCAATAGGTGGCTAAGATACCTCCGGGAGACAAGGCGGCAAAGAGGGCGGCGAAACGCTCTTCTGTCCACATGGCGGGCTGCTTGTCGGGCGCGAAGGCATCGAAATAAACAACGTCGAAAGCCCCGGCGGGCAAGGGAAGCGTGGTGAAGTCGGCCTGCCGCTTGCACAGGGTGAAACACGGGGAAAGGAGAACCTCCCTCTCCCACTCCGCCTCGTGCAACGCGCGCAGGCGCCCGCCGTAGCCCAGGGACAGGGCTTCGTCGAGACGCAGGGGGTAGAGTTCGAGGGTAGTATAAAAGACAGGACGGCGGGCGCGTTCGGCCTCGTCCCACGTCAGCAGGGCATTCAGCCCAGTGCCGAAACCGACTTCGAGCACGCGGGGCGCCGCGACGGGACAGGCCCGCAAGCCCATGTCGATGAAGACATGCACGGACTCGGTGCGCGCGCCCTTCACCGAATGGTAATGCTCGTCCAAGCCCGGCACGAAGAGCGTCGCGCTGCCATCGGCAGTCTGTTGGAGAATGTGTTCCATCAACTTTGCTTCGTTACATCACGCTTTCTATCGCCCACAGCATCGCCGCGTAACGGACCAGCTTCCCGACAAACATCGACAACGTGGTCAGCCAAAGGTTGCTGCGCATGAATCCCAACGCCACGGCAATGGCTTCGCCCACGAAGGGCAGGAACGCGAAGAAAGCCATCAGCGCGCCGCGCCCTTGCAGGAAACGCTGCATCCGCTCCACCTTCTCCCGTTTCACGCCCAGGTATTTCTCAATCCAGTCGATGCGCCCCAGCCGCCCCAGCCAGTAGCAAGTCAGCCCGCCCAACGTATTGCCCAGCGTGGCCGAGAGTACGCACAGCCAGGGGTGCAGGCCCATCGCCACCAACGCGCCCATCACCAACTCCGAACTGAAGGGCACGATGCTGCCCGCCAGCAAGGCCGAAATGAACAACCCCACGTAGCCCCAGTCCGTCAACAACTGCACCAGCGCGTCTACCCAAGCTGCATCCATAACTCAAACGCATAAAGCCCCGCCGCCGCCCACAGGACGCCGACGAAGAACGCATTGGAAACACGCCCCCGGGCGAGCACGAACAAGTGGCCTGCCAGGACGCTGGTACAGGCAGCCAGCACGGGAACCAGGCACATGCCGCGCTGCGGCTGGAGAAAAACATAAAGGAACAGGAAGAAAGAGAGCAGAACGAAGAAACGCAGGTGGCACCGTGTGCGGATTTTGTCTTCGTGGCCCCAACTGAGGAAGTGCCCCGCCGACACGGCGAAGAGCAAGAACAGGTAGGCCAAAAGCACGGCCCGCCCGGCGTCCAGCCCCTGGAACAACGGGTCGAACCCGGCCAGGTCGAGGAAGGGGGCAAAGAACAACGGCAGGTCGCCGTACCAGTAGGCATGGGCGAACAAGAACCAATAAGGCAGCATCGCGCCCATCAACGAGCCGCAGAAGCTCTTGAAGGAAAGCGACTGAAACCAATAGCCTCCCACCCAATACAGGGGCAGGAAGAACAACAACTGAGGCACCGCCAGGCTGCCCAGCCCCAGGCAGGCCGCCGCCAGGAAATGGTCGGCAGCAGCCGACGGGGCACGGTAGCTGCGGAACAGGAAGAACAACGAGGCCACCACCGCAGCCGCCCCCGCATCGCCCGCCTGGAGCGGGTAGTACGCCGGCCCCACGGCAGCCGTCAGCAGCAGGAACACGGCAGACTGGAAGGAGGCGCGCACGCGGATAAGGGCGAAGGCGTTGTTCAGCAGAATCAGGAGCCAGCCCACCAGCAACTGCCACAGGAAGCCGCCCCAATAGGCGGGAAGTCCCTGCAACCACCCCGTCGCCTGCGCCCACAACGTGCCGCCGCCCGCCGCCACGGGCAGCGAAGGCAGCACGGGCAAAGCCACGCCCCGGCAGGCCAGGGCGATTAAGAAGGCGGCCAGCAGCGTATAACGCCACGAGGCCACCCGGCTTTGGAAACGTTTCGTACGCATAGGGCGGTGTGCAGGCTCCGGAGCAAAGGTTTACAGGTCGAAGCCTATGTCGCGGCGGCAGTATTTCTTGTCAAACTGGATAAGCTCTGCGGCACGGTAGCTCTGGGCCAAGGCTTCTTCCTTCGTCGCGCCGTAGGAGCAGACAGCCAGCACGCGGCCGCCGCTGGTCACGGTCTGCCCGTCCTTCTGTGCCGTTCCGGCGTGGAACAAGATGCTCCCCGTGGCCTCGGCCTCGTCCAAGCCGGTCATCACCTTTCCCTTCTCGTAGGCTTCGGGATAGCCACCGCTGACCAGCATCACGCAGGCGGCGGCGCGCGGGTCTTCCTCCACGGGGTGTTGGTCCAGGTTGCCGTCGCGCACGCCTTCCAGAAGGTCGACGAGGTCGCTCTTCAGGCGCAGCATCACGCTCTCCGTCTCCGGGTCACCCATGCGCACGTTGTATTCGATGACGTAGGGTTCGCCGCCCACGTTCATCAGTCCCAGGAAGATGAAACCCTTGTAGAGGATGCCTTCCTCGTGCAGTCCGTTGACGGTCGGCTCGATGATGCGCGCGCGTACCTTCTGCATGAACACTTCGTCGGCAAACGGCACGGGCGTCACGCTGCCCATGCCACCGGTGTTCAGGCCCGTGTCCCCCTCGCCCACTCGCTTGTAGTCTTTCGCCACAGGCAGCACCTGGTAGTGGCGGCCGTCTGTCAGGACGAAGACGCTGCACTCAATGCCGCTCAGGTATTCTTCAATCAGCACCGTCGCACTGGCGTCGCCGAACATGCCGCCCAGCATCTCTTCCAACTCCCGGCGCGCCTCTTCCAACGTGGGCAGTATCAGCACGCCCTTGCCGGCGCAAAGCCCGTCCGCTTTCAACACGTAAGGAGCGGACAACGTGGCCAAGAAGTCCATCCCTTCCTGAAGGTTGTCGCGCGTCACGCTGAGGTGGCGCGCCGTCGGGATGCCGTGGCGCAGCATGAAACCCTTGGCAAAGTCTTTGCTGCCTTCTAACTTCGCGCCCGAACGGGTGGGGCCGATGACGGCGATGTGTTTCGTGGCCTCATCTTCGGCGAAGGTATCGTAAATGCCCTGCACCAACGGGTCTTCCGGGCCGACCACCACCATGTCTACGCCTTTCTCCAAGGCAAACGCTTTCAGGCGGGGGAAATCGGTCGCCTTGATATCCACGTTCTCGCCCACGCGGCACGTCCCTGCATTGCCCGGGGCGATGTACAGTTTCTCCACTTTGTTGCTTTGGGCTATCTTCCACGCCAGCGCGTGTTCGCGGCCGCCCGAGCCGAGTAATAAGATGTTCATAACGATATATGATATGTGTTGATTATCTGGGCGCGAAGATACGAATAATAGGGGAAAAAGCATTGCCAATCGGATTCTTTTCGTATCTTTGCCGCTAAAACTCGGCCCCGGAAAGAGGCCGACGACGAAACAACCATGCAATATTAACTCCATAACCCCGAACCATCATGAAACAAAACGCAAGGGGCCGATTTACCCCCCCCATTTAAGAAAGTTTAACAACGTTATTCTCTTCGCCCTTCTTGTGCTGACCGCCTGCACGCAGGACGAACAGCCGGGCGACACAGGCATCCTTCCACCCGGCACTTACCCCCTGCAGATAGCCTCCGTCACCCTCACCGCCGAGGTGAGCGAACAGCCGTGGGGCGCCAGCAAGACACAGGCCAATGACGCACAGACCCGCATCAGCGAGACGACCGACGGCAACGGCAGCCTCTTCGAGCCGGGCGATGAGTTCTGCGTGAAGTTCGACGACTATGACGACACGGGCATCTACCGCATCGCTCCAGATGGCAGCATCGAACCCGTCACGCCCCTCTACTGGCAGAGCACTACCCAGGACGGCAATCTTACCGCCTGGCATACCACTCCTTCGCCCACAGCGGACGGCACGATAGACTTCAGCGACCAAACCGACGGACTGGCCTACCTGCTGCAAGCCCGCGCCACGGCCACCTTCGGCCAACCCGTCTCCCTCCATTTCAACCATCGGCTGGCCAAAGTGCGCGTAGAGCTGACGGCGACCGACGGCTACACGTTTACCAATCCGGCTGTCTACCTGCAAAGCGTTACCTCGTGCACGCTCGGCACGGACGGCACCTTCACCCCCTTCGGCTCTACCGGCTATATCGCTACCTGCAAAGTTGCCTCGGCCACGCCCTGCTACGAAGCCACCGTGTGGCCGCAAACCACCGCCGACGGCTTTATCCGCCTGACCGACGGCGAGAAGGAGGCGCAGGTCAAGCTGGAGCAATCCACCACCCTGCAAGCGGGCTATGCCTATGCCTTCCGCATCACCGTGAGAGACAAAGAACTGATACTGGTGCCCACGGCCGTAGACGTCGTGCCGGGATGGGACAATGAAACCGAACTGTAACCCGAAGAAAGGAAAATACATCATGAGAAAAGCCCTTTATTATATAATAGGTATGACAGTTGCCCTGCTGGCGGCCTGCACCAACGACATCGACAACAACATCCTGCCCACAGGCGTGCTGACCCTCGACGTGGCCGGCTTTCCCGCCTTTGGCAACGAACCGGGCACCCGCGCCATCAACACCACAGACCCGGGCGGCAAGACGGCCTGGCAAAACGGAGACAGGCTGCTGGTGAGCGTGACCGGGGGCGACGGCTCCGCCCAGACCGCCACCATGACCTACGACGGCAGCGCCTGGACCACCCAGCCCATGTTGCGGCAGACCACGTCCACATACACCGTGACGGCCTACTACGCTCCGGCCTACGAATGGGGCACCGACGGCCAGACATTGACCTTGATGTCCGGCCAGACAGCAGGCACGGACGAGTTCCTGAGGGTGGAAACAGCGAACAGCACCCGCATCGACTTCTCCACAACGCAGCGCACCTACAGCCGCCTGCGTTTCGTGTCGTCCACTAATACGTCACTGGAAATTACCATTTCCGGCTTTACTCCGGCAGGAGATGATACCTCCCAGTCGGATTACACCGCCACGCTGACCACCGACAGCAAGGGCAATGCCTATCTCTACGGCTCGTGGAACGAAAATGTCCGGCTCACAGTGAGTGCTGATTACTTGACAACCAACATAGAGAAGACATTGAGGACCTCTGTGCCTGCGCAGTCATACGCTTTGGATACCCCGCAAACCATTACCGAAGAAGAACTCAAGAAATGGTGCGGAA